>DASQYN010000261.1:0-5611 GCA_035639215.1 Burkholderiales bacterium | reverse complement strand
GGTTCTTGCCAGGCCCTCGCGCAGCGCTACCTTCGGCTGCCACTTCAGCATCGCCCGCGCGAGCGCGATGTCGGGGCAGCGGCGCGCCGGGTCGTCGCTCGGCAGCGCCTCGAACCTGATCTGCGAGCGCGAATCGGTCAGCTCGATGATCTGCTCCGCGAGCTCGAGCACCGTGCACTCGCCCGGGTTGCCGAGGTTCACCGGTCCGGTGAAATCATTGTCGCTCGCCATGAGGCGCACCATGCCGTCGATCAGGTCGGAAACGTAGCAGAAGGAGCGCGTCTGGCGGCCTTTGCCGTAAACGGAGATCGGCTCGCCGCGCAGCGCCTGCACGATGAAGTTCGACACCACGCGGCCGTCGTTCGGATGCATGCGCGGGCCGTAGGTATTGAAGATGCGCGCCACCTTGATCGGCAGGTTGTGCTGGCGGCGGTAGTCGAAGAAGAGCGTCTCCGCGCAGCGCTTGCCCTCGTCGTAGCAGGAGCGCCGGCCGACCGGATTGACGTGCCCCCAGTAGTTCTCCTTCTGCGGGTGCACGGCCGGATCGCCGTACACCTCGGAGGTCGAGGCCTGGAAGATTTTCGCCTTCACCCGCTTCGCGAGCCCGAGCATGTTGATCGCGCCGTGCACGCTGGTCTTGGTCGTCTGCACCGGGTCGAACTGGTAGTGCACCGGCGACGCGGGACAGGCGAGGTTGTAGATCTCGTCCACCTCCACGTAGAGCGGAAAGGTGACGTCGTGGCGCAGCAGCTCGAAGAACGGGTGGCCGAGCGCGCCGCGCAGGTTCGCCTTGGTGCCCGTGTAGAAGTTGTCGACGCAGAGCACGTCGTGGCCGTCCGCGAGCAGCCGCTCGCACAGGTGCGAGCCGAGAAACCCGGCGCCGCCGGTGACCAGCACTCGCTTGCGCAGGGCGTCCCTCATGAGTTCGGGCTCCGTCCCCGAATCATGCCGCGCTCCTTTCCCGCCAGAGCCCGGTCACCTGCGCGAACGCGTCGTTCCAGTCGGCGATGAAGCGCTCGATGTTGAAGCGCTGGAGCGCGGTGCGCCGCGCCTCGCGCCCGAGCTGCGCGGCGAGGCTGCGATCGCGCAAGAGGATCTGCATCCTTTCGACGAGCCGGCGCGGATCGGTATCGATGAAGCCGTTCTCGCCGTCGCGGATCACCGTCACCATCTCGGTGGTGGCGAGCGCGACGATCGGCAGGCCGACCATCATCGACTCGATGACCGCGAGCCCCATGCTGGTGTAGCGGATCGGGTTGAAGAAGAAGCGGTAGCGCGCCGCGAAGGCCGGCAGCTCGGCGTGCAGCACCTCGCCCAGGCCGCCCGCGGCTTCGGCGCCCATGCCGACGATGTCGAGCGCCACCTCGCCTCTCGCCTGCTGGAAGACGTCGAAGCCGAGCCGGCGGCCGCGGCTCGCGATGTTGTTGATCACGACCAGGCCGCGCTGGAGCTCGCCCGAATAGCGCGCCGAAGGCTCGCGCAGTGCAGGGTCGATCACTCCATGGTCGATGACCCGCGTCGGCGTCTCGCCGCTGTCCCACATCAGCCGGTTGAAGGCGGTGCAGTGCACGAGCAGCACGTCGCGCGCCTGCACGATGTGTCGCTCGTCGACCGGCCGGCCGCGCGGCGGGTCGTGCTCGAGGTAGATCTTCGGCAGCCGGCGCTGCGCCGGCGTGAGGAGCTCGTGCTGGTCGCTCAGGTACTGGGCATCGTCCTGGAAGACGATGCAGTCGAGCGGCTGCTGCTTCGCCTGCTCGACCGGCAGGTCGTGCACGTTGTCGCCCCAGGGAATGTGGCCGCAGCGCCCGCCGTAGCCGGGCGGCCGGTCCGGCTTCGAGAGCACGTAGAAGTCGTGCGGCGCTTGGGTGAGGTAGTGGAGATACGCGCCGTGGGTATGCCAGGTAAGGATCTTCAGGCGGCGCATAGCAATGCCTTTCGCGCCTCCTGTATCACCGCCTGCGGCGAGACGGCGAGCGCGCAGGGATGGCCGATCGGGCACTCGCGGTGCGCGCAGGGGCGGCAGGAAATTGGGAAGTAGAGGACGCGGTGCAGCTCGCGATCGAGCGGCGCCCAGCGGCCCGGATCCGAGCCGCACGCCACCACCACGCTCGGCGTGCGCGTCGCCGCGGCGATGTGCGACACGCCGGTGTCGTTGCAGACGAGAAGCCGCGCCCGGGCGATGACGGCGGCGAGGCTGCCAAGCGTAGTGCGGCCGGCGAGGTCGATGGCCGGTTCGCGCATTTCAAAGCTGATCCTTTGGGTAAGGTTGGCTTCGCCGGCGGTGCCGGTGAGCACGATCTGCAGGCCTTCGGCGGCGAGCGCGTCGCCGACTTCGCCGAAGCGCTCCGCCGGCCAGCGCCGCGACGCAAGCTGCGAACCGGGATGGAGCACGGCGTAGTCGCCCAAGCGCAGCGAGCGCCAGTCCGCCCAGTCGCGGCTGGCGAGCGGGAACTCGAGCGCCTCGCCGCGCGGCTCGATGCCGAGGCTGCGCACCAGGCGCAGCCAGCGGCGCACCTCGTGCTCGTCGTCGCGCCACTCGAAGAAGCGCTGCGGGTCCGGGCGATAGTGTCCCGCACGATAGAAGCCGGCGCTCAGGGTACCGCCCATCAGCACGGCGATCGGATTGCTGAGCTCGCCCGAGCCATGCATCTGCAGGACCAGGTCGAAGCGCTGCTCGGCCGCCGCGTCGAAAAACCGCGGGATGGCCGCCATGTCGGGCCGGCGCTCGGGCATTCCCGGGAAGCCCGGGAACTCCAGGAAGCCGTCGAAGTAGGCCGCGAAGCGCATCGCCAGCTCGCGCGCCCAGGCTAGGCCGACGAGCGCGATACGCGCTTCCGGATAGGCGCCGCGGATCGCGCGCACCGCCGGGATGGCGCAGAGCAGATCGCCGAGCTGCAGCGCGCGGAAGATCGCGATCTTCATTTCTGCAGCAAGTACGATCCGATCACCAGGGCATCGATCGGCGAGGTCCAGAAGCACTCGACCGCGTCGCGCGGCGTGCACACCACCGGCTCGCTGCGTGTGTTGAACGAGGTGTTGACGAGCACCGGCACGCCGGTGCGGCTCTGGAAGGCCTTGACGAGGTCGTAGTAGAGCGCGTTCTGGCCGCGGTTGATGGTCTGGATGCGCGCCGTGCCGTCGACGTGCCGCACCGCCGGAATCTTGTCGGCCTTGTCCGGCGCGACCTCATAGACGAAGAGCATGAACGGCGAAAAGGCACCATTGATGAACCAGCGCCCGGCCTCCTCCTCGAGAACGACCGGCGCCACCGGCCGGAAATCCTCCCGGTCCTTGATCTCGTTCAGCCGCTGCTGCATGTCGGCGGAAAGGGGCGAGGCGAGGATCGAGCGGGCGCCGAGCGCGCGCGGGCCGAACTCCATGCGTCCCTGGAACCAGCCGACAATCCGGTCCTCGGCGAGGATGGCGGCCGTTTCCTCAGGAATGTTCTCGAGGTGTCGATAGGAGAGTTTCCCCCTGCGCAGGAACGCTTCGATTTCCTCGTCCGCGTAGCTCGGGCCGAGGTACGCGTGGTCCATGTGCCAGCGGCGCAGCCCCCCGCGCGCCTCCCAGTCGGTCCAGAGCGCCGCGCCGAGCGCGGTGCCGGCGTCCCCGGCGGCGGGCTGCACCCAGACGCTCCTGAAGTGCCCAGCGTCGCGGATGCGCGCGTTCATCACGCAGTTGAGCGCCACGCCGCCCGCCATCGCCAGGTTGTCGGCGCCGGTCTGGTCCTTCAGCCAGCGGGCCAGCTCGACCGCGCACTCCTCGAGCACGAGCTGCAGCGAGCGCGCGACGTCGAAGTGCTTCTTCTCGAGCGGCGCGCCGCGCGCGCGCGCCGGACCGAACATCTCGACGAGATCGGGCCTTTGGATCTCGTACGCGCCTCCGGCGAGGGAGATCCGCTTGCGGAAGTCGGAGGCGTACACCGGCTCGCCATACGAGGCGAGGGCCATCACCTTGTACTCGTCCGAGGAATGCAGGAAGCCGAGGTAATCGGTGACCTGCTCGTAGAGCAGGCCTAGCGAATGCGGCACCTGGACCTGCGAGATACGGCGGTAATCGTTTCCAGAGAAGTAGCCGAAGCTGGTGGTGGCGAGCTCGCCCCGTCCGTCGAGCGTCATCACCGCCGACTCGCGATAAGGCGCGGCGAGGAACGCGCTCGCCTCGTGCGAGAGGTGATGCTCGACGAAGTGCCATTGCCAGTGGCGCTGCTTTTTCGCCGAGGCGAATCGCTTGCGCACGTGGTGCGGCGCCCCGTCGATCAGCTGCCGCTCGGCGTTGCAGACATAGGCGAGGGCGAGCGGCTCCCAGGGCGAGACCCAGGACTGCTTGGTCGTGCTGGGCTCGAGCGGCAGCTCCAGCTTGTCGCCTTTCAGGAGTATTTTTGGATCATAGGAATAGGCGACATGGTCGACGTCGGCGAGCTCGAGGCCCGCCTCGGCGAGGCAGTAGTCGATCGCATGGTGGGGCAGCTCCCAGACGGTAAAGGGCAGCGGGCGCTTGCCGTGCTTGATCCGGGTGAAGCGCTCCTCCTCCGCCGCGGCGAGGACTTTCCCGTCGCTCAACAGGCAGGCCGCAGAGTCGTGGAAGACCGAATTGATGCCGAGGGTGATCACGCGATGAGCCTCTGGTCGGAAGTAAGCTGCAGCAGGTCGCGCGCCGCGGCGGCCACCGTTTCCGGCGCGACGCGGCGCAGGCAGTCGTGGTGGCCTGCGGGGCAGACGCTCTTGTAGCAGTTGCGGCAAGGCACGTCGTGGTTCAGCACGCGGCTCGGCACTTCCCACGGCGTGTGCTGCGGGTTGGTGAGCGCGTAGAGGTCGACCACCGGGGTGCCGAGCGCCGCGGCGAGGTGCGCCGGGCCGGTGTTGTTGGAAACCAGCAGGTCGGCCTCGTCGATCAGCGCGCCGAGCTCGCCGAGGTCGAGGCGGCCGACCAGCGAGCGGCTCGGCCGATGCATCGCCTTGCGCACGGTGCGCACGAGCTCGCGCTCCCACACGTCGCCGGTGAACACTGCCTGGCAGCCGGTCTCGCCGATGAGCAGGTCGATTGCCCTCGCGTAGCTCTCGGGGGGATAGCGGCGCGACGCGGCGCTCGCGCCGGGATGCACTACGACGAGCGGTCTTTTCATGCATGCGACCTCCCGCGCCACCGCGTCGCGGGCCAGGGCCGGGACATGGAAGGAAAGGCGGGAGTTCGCCGTGGTGCAGCCTACGGCGGCGGCGAGGTCGAGCTGGCGGCGCACCTCGTGCCGGACCAGCTTCTCCGGCTCCGGATCGGCGACCCAGTCGGTGAGCAGGCGGTACGGGTTTTCGCGGCAGTGCGCGAGCCGCAGCGGGATGCCGGCGAGCGTGCACAGATAAGCCGCCGGCAGCGCGCTCTGGCTGTACACGGTAAAGATCGCCGCGGCGTCGAAGCCAGCCGCCCGCAGCTTCTCGATCACGGCCGAATCCGCGCCCGGCGCATCGCCCGTCGCCTTCATCCACGGCGCGGCGAACTCGATCACCTCGTCGACCTCCGGCAGGTACGGGGCGGTGGCGGCGCCGGCGCCGGAGGCGAGGAGCGTGATGCGGCAGCCGAGGGTCTCGCGGAAGGCGCGTATCGCCGGCGTCGTCAT
>DASQYN010000260.1:0-7039 GCA_035639215.1 Burkholderiales bacterium | reverse complement strand
CGCCCAAAGCCGGTCTTTGTTTTTTTACCCAAACCAGAGAAGGGGATAACGATGAAGCAGCTTCTTGCAGTCCTCGTCGCGGCGACGTTCGCGGCCATGAGCTACAGCGCCGTCGCGCAGGACAAGATGGAGAAGCAGAAGACGGAGAAGAAGGCCGCCAAGAAGTCCTCGGCCAAGAAGGCGCCGAAGAAGGCCGCCAAGAAGTCCGAAATGGAAAAGAAGTAACCGGCGTCTCTCGGCAGAAAATAAGGCAGGGCAGGTCCCTGCCTTATTCATTTATGCGCACCCTCCTTTTGACGCTTTTCGCCGCCCCGTGCTTCGCCCAAGCCCTGGGCGAGTTGCCCATCGTGCAGCTCAATGCCGGGATGTATCTGATCCGCGCGGAAGTGGCGGCGGACCTTGCCAGCCGCGCCCGGGGCCTGATGTTTCGCCGCGAGATGCCGTCCAACGCCGGCATGCTCTTTATCTTCGACGAGCCCGGCTCGCAGTGCATGTGGATGAAGAACACCCTGATCCCCCTCTCGGTCGCGTTCCTGAACGACGAGGGCAAGATAGTCAACATCGAGGACATGGCGCCGCAGACGGAAGACTCGCACTGCGCCCGCCAGCCGGCGCGCTATGCCCTGGAGATGAACCGCGGCTGGTTTGCCGCGCGCGGCATCAAGCCGGGGACGCGCCTAGGCGGAATCCCCGGCGTCAAGTAAGAGGCGTCAGCCGCCGTACAGCACGCCGGCGTGGCTCTGCGCGACCATGAAGTAAAGCATCGGGATGGACGACATGGTGTTGAAGCGCGACGCCATGCCGGCGATGCGGCCCGCCTTCGCCTTCGCGCCGGCTTCCGCAGGCACGATGCCGAGCACCTTTTTCTGGTTGGGCCAGATAAGGAACCAGACGTTGAACCACATGATGATGCCGAGCCACATGCCGATGCCGATGCCGGTGAACGGCCGCTGGAAGCCGAGCGCCTGCCAGATATAGCCGAACATCGCGGCGAGGATGAGGCCGAGGATGATCGTCGCCATGGCCGCCCAGCGGAACCAGAACAGCGCCGCCGGCGCGATGACCTTGGTGATCGCCGGCTTGTGCTCGTCGGGGATCTTCGGCATCGACGGCGTCTGCACGAAGTTGAAGTACCAGAGCAGGCCGATCCACATCACGCCGGCGAGGACGTGCAGCCAGCGCATGGCGAAAAGCCACCAGCCATGCGTGGCAACGGGGATCGAGGCTCCGGCCGCGGCGACGATGATGAGCAGGACGATGAGAAGGACGACACCCGCGGTGATCGTCCGGCCGAGCGATTGGAAGATCGCACCCATTTTGTTTCTCCTTTTGCTTTGTAGGGTTAAGGCCGAAAAAGTCTAGCACCGGGACTATCCTCCCGTCATGCCGAGGCTCGCCGCCAACCTGTCGCTGCTCTTCCCCGAGCTCGACTTCCTGGATCGCTTCGCCGCAGCGGCAGCCGCCGGCTTCCGCTACGTCGAGTACCAGTTTCCCTACGATTATCCCGCCGACGAGGTCGCCCACGCGGCGCGCGGCGCGGGGGTGCAGGTGGTGCTGCACAACCTGCCGGCGGGCGACATGGCGGGCGGCGAGCGTGGCATTGCCTGCCTGCCCGGGCGAGAGCGCCAGTTCCAATCGGGCGTGGCGCTGGCCGTCGGCTATGCCAAGGCCGCGAGCTGCCCGCGGCTCAACTGCCTCGCCGGGATCGCGCCGGCGGACCGTCGCCACTTCGACACGCTGGTCGGCAACGTCCGGTATGCCGCGCGGCGGCTCGCCGAGGTCGGCGTGCAGCTCGTGCTCGAGCCGATCAACACGCGCTCGGTGCCGGGTTTCTTCCTTACCGGAAGCCGCCAGACCATCGAGGTCCTCGACGCCGCCGGCGAAGGCAACGCCTTCCTGCAGTACGACGTCTTCCACATGCAGATCATGGAAGGCGATCTCGCGGCGACCATCGAGCGGTTGCTCGCGCGCATCGGCCACCTGCAGATTGCCGATGTGCCGGACCGGCACGAGCCGGGGACCGGCGAGGTGAATTTCGATTTCTTGTTCGCGCACCTAGATCGCATCGGATATTCGGGCTGGGTGGGCTGCGAATACAATCCGCGCGGTGATACGGTGGAAGGATTGAAGTGGGCGAGGTCCTGGCTGCGCTAGCCGAGCACCGCGCGCATGGAGCGCGGCAGCGCGAAGTGGCCGCGGCGTTGCGTGCCTTCCTGCCGCAGCGCGCGGTGCTCTTCGAGGAGGAGGACACCCGGCCGTACGAGTGCGACGGCTTGACCGCGTACCGGCAGCTGCCGATGGTGGTGGCGCTTCCGGAGACCGAGGAACAGGTGCAGCGCGTGCTGAAGACCTGCGCGGCGATGGGGGTCCCGGTCGTGCCGCGCGGCGCGGGGACCGGCCTCTCGGGCGGCGCGCTGCCGCCCGGGGATGGCGTGCTGCTCTCCATGGCGAAGTTCATGCGAGTGGTGCGCCTCGATCCGCTCGCCCGCCTGGCGGTGGTGCAACCCGGCGTGCGCAACGCGGCGATCTCCGATGCCGCCGCGCCGTTCGGTCTCTACTACGCGCCCGATCCTTCGAGCCAGATCGCCTGCACCATCGGCGGCAACGTTGCCGAGAACTCCGGCGGCGTGCACTGCCTGAAATACGGATTGACGGTGCACAACGTGGTGCGCGTGCGCGGCTTCACCGCCGACGGAGAGCCGATCGCGCTCGGCTCCCTGGCGCCGGATGCCCCGGGCTACGATCTCCTCGCCCTCGCCATTGGCTCCGAAGGCATGCTCCTCGTGATCACCGAAGTGACGGTGAAGCTGCTGCCCAAGCCGCAGTTTGCCCGAGTCGTCATGGCGTCCTTCGACGACGTGGAGAAGGCCGGTGCCGCCGTCGCGGCGGTGATCGGCGCCGGCATCATCCCGGCCGGCCTGGAGATGATGGACCGGCCGGCGACGCGTGCCGCCGAGGAGTTCGTGCATGCCGGCTACGACGTCGACGCGGCTGCGATCCTGCTCTGCGAGTCCGACGGCACTGCGGAAGAGGTGGCGCACGAGATCGCGCGCGTCGAATCGGTGCTGAAGGCCGCCGGGGCGACGCGCCTCACGGTATCGCGCGATGAGGCGGAGCGGCTGCGCTTCTGGTCGGGGCGCAAGGCAGCCTTCCCGGCCGTCGGTCGCATCTCGCCCGACTACTACTGCATGGACGGCACCATTCCGCGGCGCCGTCTTGGCGAGGTGCTGCGCTTCATCGGCGAGCTGGAGAAGAAATACGGCCTGCGCTGCCCGAACGTCTTTCACGCCGGCGACGGCAACCTGCATCCATTGATCCTCTTCGACGCGGCGAGCGCTGACGAGCTGCACCGCACCGAGCAATTCGCCGCGGAGGTGCTCGAGAAGTGCGTCGCGGTCGGCGGCACGATCACCGGCGAGCACGGCGTCGGCGTCGAGAAGATCAACCAGATGTGCGTGCAGTTCGGGCCGGACGAGCTGGAGGCGTTTCTCGCCGTGAAGCGCGCCTTCGACCCGCGCGGCCTGCTCAACCCCGGCAAGGCCGTGCCGACCCTTGCGCGCTGCGCCGAGTACGGCCGCATGCGCGTGCGCGGCGGACGGCTGCCGCATCCCGAGCTCACCCGGTTTTGACGCTCGCCCTTTTTCGGGATGTCATTCGCGACGCCGCGGCGCGCCGCTCGCCGCTGCGCCTGCGCGGTGGCGGCAGCAAGGATTTCTTCGGCAACGAGCCGCGCGGCGCGCTGCTCGACACGCGCTCGTACGCCGGCATCGTCGACTACGAGCCCGCGGAGCTCGTAGTCACCGCGCGCTGCGGTACGCCGCTCGCCGAAGTGGAAAGGCTGCTCGGCGAAAGCGGCCAGTGCCTGCCCTTCGAGCCGCCGCACTTCGGCGCCGCGACCTTCGGCGGCTGCGTCGCTGCCGGCCTTTCCGGCCCGCGGCGCGCCGCGGCCGGCGCGCTGCGCGACTTCGTCCTCGGCGTGAAGCTCCTCGACGGACGCGGGCGCGAGCTCGAGTTCGGCGGCCGGGTGATGAAGAACGTCGCCGGCTACGACGTCTCGCGGCTCGCCGCGGGATCGCTTGGCACCCTCGGGCTGATCGCCGAGGCTTCGCTCAAGGTGCTGCCGAAGGCCGAGCGCGAGCTCACGCTGCGCTTCGAGCTCGCGCAAGGCGAGGCGATCGAGCGCCTGAACCAGTGGGCAGCTCAGCCGCTGCCGATCTCCGCCAGCGCCTGGCAGGACAACGTGCTGCGGGTTCGACTCTCGGGAAGCGAGCCGGCGCTACGGGCCGCGACGACAAGCCTGGGCGGCGAGGCGCTGGACGATGGCGCTTCGTTCTGGCTGCGCCTCCGGGAACACGAGGAGCCTTTCTTCGAGGGCAAGGAACCGCTATGGCGCCTTGCCGTGCCGTCCACCACGCCGCCGCTGCGCCTGGCCGGGCGCGAGCTGATCGAATGGGGTGGCGGGCTGCGGTGGCTGAAGAGCGGGGCGCCGGCGTCGGAGATCCGCGAGGCAGCGAAGCTCGCCGGCGGGCATGCCACGCTCTTTCGTGCGGCGGACAAGTCGGCGGGCGCGTTTGCCGCGGCCGAGCCGGTGCTGCTGCGAGTGCACCGTGCGCTGAAGGCCGAGCTCGACCCGGCCGGCATTCTCAATCCCGGGCGCCTCTATGCCGAGCTCTAGGCCTTGGCGAGCTTTGCTTTCTGCGCGGCGACCGCGGCGCGAACGTCGGTGGCGAGCGCGGTCTGCGGATAGCGGGACAGCAGACGGGCGTAGAGCTGGATCGCGAGCACGGGCTCTCCGGCCTGCGCGGCCTTCGTTGCCGCATCGAACAATAGCCGCTCTTCCGGCGCTTGCTGTCTTTGCGCTGGCGCGGCCGGCGCCGGCGCGGGCGTGGGCGAGGTCCTCGCCTGCACGACAAACGCCGCCATGCGCTCTTCCGCGGCACGCTTGCGCTCGACGTACTGGCCGTGCGCGCGCCATGTCGCATAGCCAAAGCCACTGGCGATGAGCAGGCCCAGCATCCAGGCGACGAGCGTCATGCAAAAAGTATAGCGATGCAGGCCGAGCTCGCCGACTTCATACGTCACACCCCCGAGGGCCGCGAAGCCCAGGCGATCCTGCGCAAGTGCGTACACTGCGGCTTTTGCACGGCGACCTGCCCGAGCTACCAGGTGCTCGGCGACGACCTCGACAGCCCGCGCGGCCGCATCTACCTCATGAAGCGCGCCCTGGAGGGCGGACCGGTGAGCCGCCGCACGCGCCTGCATCTCGACCGCTGCCTCACGTGCCGCGCCTGCGAGACGACCTGCCCTTCCGGTGTGCGCTACGGGCGGCTCGTCGACATCGGCCGCCAGCTGGTCGAAGCGAAGACCCGACGAGCCCCCCTCGATCGCCTGAAGCGTGCAACCCTGGCTTTCGCGCTGCCGCGCTCTTCCCTCTTCGCGTTCTTGCTCGGCCTCGCGCGCGCCATGCGGCCGCTTCTTCCGGCGGTGCTGCGACAAAAAATCGCGGAGAAAAGGCGGCCGGGCGCGTGGCCGGCGCCGCGCCATCCGCGCAAGATGCTGGTGCTGCGTGGCTGCGTGCAGCCGGCGCTCGCGCCGAGCATCAACGCCGCCGCCGCCCGCGTCCTGGACCGAATGGGAATTTCGCTGATCGAAGCCGCGGCCGGATGCTGCGGCGCGCTGCGCTTCCACCTCGACGACCAGCGCGGCGGCCGTGACGACATGCGGGCGACGATCGACGCGTGGTGGCCGACCATCGAGCGCGGCGAAATCGAGGCGATCGTCATGACCGCCAGCGGCTGCGGCGTCACGGTGAAGGAGTACGGCGAATACCTGGCGCACGATCCGCTCTATCGCGACAAGGCCGCGCGCGTCGCGGCGATGACGCGCGACCTCTGCGAGGTGATCGACGCCGAAAAGATCCGCGGCGGAGGAAAGGGAAGAGTCGCGTTCCAGGCGCCCTGCACGCTGCAGCACGGGCAAAAGATCCGCGGCCGGGTCGAGGAAGTGCTGGAGCGCGCGGGTTACGAGCTGCTGCCGGTGGACGAGGCTCATCTCTGTTGCGGCTCGGCGGGCACTTACTCGCTGCTCCAGCCGGCGATCGCGATGGAGCTGCGCAGCCGGAAGCTGCGCAATCTGCAGGCCGATGCGCCGGATGTCATCGCGACGGCGAATATCGGCTGCCTCGCGCATCTCCAGGGTGGCGCGGCGCCGCCGGTGCGCCACTGGATCGAGTTGCTCGACGTAGAATCGACGCCATGAAGCAAGTGGCGCGCACCGCCTGCCCGCACGACTGCCCGGATACCTGCGCCATGCTGGTCACCGTCGAGGACGGCGTCGCGACCCGCATCCAGGGCGATCCGACGATGCCGTTCACCGACGGCACGCTCTGTACCAAAGTCGCGCATTACCTGGAGCGCACCTATTCTCCCGAGCGGTTGCGCTATCCCCTGCGGCGCGTCGGCCGCAAGGGCGAGGGGCGTTTCGCGCGCGCGAGCTGGGACGAGGCGCTCGACGCGATCGCCGCGCGCCTGAAACCGCTCGCCGCCGAGGACCCCCAGACCATCCTGCCGTGCAGCTACGCCGGCACGATGGGCATGGTGCAGTACAGCTCGATGGATCGGCGCTTCTTCCACAAGCTCGGCGCCTCGGTCCTCGCGCGCACCCTATGCTCGACCGCTGGCAAGGCCGGCATCAAGGCCACGCTCGGCGGCTCGGTCGGCATGGACCCCGAGCGCTTCGACGAAGCTCGGCTCATCCTCCTGTGGGGCGCGAATCCGATCGTCTCGAATCTGCACCTTTGGTCGCGCGTGCAGGAGGCGAAGCGCCGCGGCGCGAAAGTGATCGCCATCGATCCCTACCGCAGCCTGTCGGCCGAGAAGTGCACGCAGCACGTCGCGCCGATGCCGGGCACCGACGGCGCGCTCGCCCTCGGCATGATGCACGTGCTGATCCGAGACGACCTGCTCGATCGCGACTACATTGATCGCTACACGCTCGGCTTTCCGCAGCTCGAGCACGTCGACGTGCACAAGTCTTACGG
>DASQYN010000259.1:0-7679 GCA_035639215.1 Burkholderiales bacterium | reverse complement strand
ATCGACGCGGCCGCTCCTCTGAATGTAGCTCCAGGCGAAGTCGCGCGGCGAGAGTTTCATGTGCTCGGGGAAGCGGTCGTACCAGGCGCCGCTCGCGTCCGCCGCGGCGACCAGCTTCTCGACGATCGGCCGGCGCGCCGCTTCGAAGGCTTGCAGCGCCTCCAGTACGTCGCGGTGTTCGCTCAGTGCCTTGTGCAGCGCGATGGCATCCTCCATCGCGAGACGCGTCCCCGAGCCGATCGAGAAATGGGCAGTGCGCTGCGCGTCGCCGATCAGCACGCTGTTGCCCGAGTGCCAGCGTGCATTGCGCACGTTCGGGAAGTTGCGCCAGATCGACTTGTTGGACACCAGCCGCTCGCCTTGCAGCGTGCCGGCGAATACGCGCTCGAGGTAGGCGAGGGTCGCGCCTTCGTCCATGCCGGCAAAGCCGGCGCGCGCCCAGGTGGCCGCGTCGCATTCGGCCACGAAGGTGCTCATGTCGGTGCTATGCCGATAGTGGTGCGCATTGAACGTGCCGTGCTCATTTTCGACGAACGTCTGCGTCAGCGTGGCGAAGGGCCTGCGCGTGCCGAACCAGGCGAATTTGTTGGTTAAGTGGGTGACGCTCGTGCCGAAACCGCGCGAACGCCGGACGAAAGAGTTGGCTCCGTCCGCAGCAACGAGCAGATCATAGCCTTCCAGCTCGGCCGCGGAGGACAGGGGCCGCTGAAATTCGAGCCCGACGCCCACGCTCGCCGCCTGCCGCTGCAGGAGGCGCAGCAGCTCCAGACGCCCGATCGCCGCGAAGCCGATGCCGTCGATGACGACCGGCGTGCCGCGATGCACGACGCTGAGATCGTCCCAGGTCTGCATGCGCGGCGTGATGAGATCGTAGGTCCCGGGGTCGTCGGCACGCAGGAATTCCAGCGCGCGATCGGAGAACACCACGCCGAAGCCGAACGTCGCGTCGGGCGGGTTCTGCTCCACCACACGGATATGCCACTGCGGCGCGTGCCGTCCGGCGAGGTAGGCGAAATAGAGACCGGCCGGGCCGGCGCCGGCCACGAGAATCTTCACCTCAGCCCCAGATCGAGCGCGCGGCGTCCACGCACAGCCTAAGCTTGGCGCGCTCATCCGCCTCGCTCACCGGATTGCCGCCCATCGTGCTCGCGAAGCCGCAGTGCGGGCTGATGGCGAGCCGCGAAGGATCGATATAGCGCGCGGCTTCGTCCACGCGATGGCGCAGCTCGCCGATCGTCTCGAGGACCGCGGTTTTCGTGCTCACCAGTCCAAGCACCACGCCCTTGTCCTTCGGCACGAAGCGCAGCGGCTCGAAGCCGCCGGCGCGCGGCGTGTCGAACTCCAGCAAAAAGTGATCGACGCTCGTGCGTCCGAAGAAGCGCTCGGCGACCGAGTCGTAGCCTCCCGCGGACAGGTACATTCCCTTGTAATTGCCCCGGCACACATGCACGCCGAGCTGCATGCCGGCCGGCCGGCTCTTCACCGCCTCGTTGATGGCCTCGATGTAGAAATCGACCAGCCGATCCGGATCCTCTCCGGCGGCCTTCACCTTCTCGCGCGCGGCGGGATCGCAAAGGATGGCAACGGCGACTTCGTCGAGCTGCACATAGCGGCAGCCGGCTCTCGCGAGCTCGGCGATTTCCGCCTGGTAGACCTTGCCCAGGTCGGCGAAGAAGGCGCGCGGCTCGCGGTAGGCGCTCCCCCAGTCGGTGAAGCGATAAAAGTGCATCGTCGAGGGAGCGGGCAGGGTGATCTTCGGCGTCGCCGCCGAGTTGGCCTTGACGAAGTCGAATTCGTCCACCGCGATCGGGCCGCGCCGTGAGACCTTGCCGCTCGCATACGGCGCGGTGAATCCCGATGCGCGGCCCTCAGCGTCGTGAAACGTGAACACCGCGTCGCGCACCTCGAGGCCGGCGGTGAGGCGCACGAACTTCTCCCAATAGGAGATGCGGCGGAACTCGCCGTCGGTCGCCACGGCGAGGCCGCACTCTTTCTGCAGGCGCAGCACGTCGCGGATCGATTCGTCCTGGACGGCACGCAGCTCGGCGTCGCCGATGGCTTTCTGCGAATGGCGGCGAAACGCTTCGCGCAGGCTCGTCGGACGAAGCAGGCTGCCGATATGGTCGGCGCGGAACGAGAGCATCGGCGAATTCTAATTGCGCTACAGTGCCGGCCCATGAAACCGCCCTTCCGCGCCGAGCACATCGGCAGCTTCGTGCGTCCGGCGCGGCTGGTCGAGGCCGCGCGGGCGCGCAAATCCGGGCAGACCAGCGAAACCGCCTTTTGCGAAATGCAGGATGCCTGCATCCGGGAGATCGTCGCTTTCCAGGAATCGCTCGGCCTGCCGAGCGTAAGCGACGGCGAGTTCCGCCGGCGCAGCTGGTCGGCGGGATTCATCGACGCGGTGGAGGGCTTCGGCCTGCGCGACGGCACGCTCGGCTTCCGCGACGCGAGCGGGGTGCTGGGCGTCGCCGCCTCGCCGTACGCCAAGGAGAGGCTGCGCCGGCGGCAGCGCATCGTCGCCGACGACTATCGCTTCCTGAAGAGCGTGGTAAAACGGGGGGTGCCGAAGGCGACCCTCGCCGCGCCCGACGTCATGCATTGGTTCCTCGGTCCGCGGTCCTTCGACACGCAAGCGTACCCCGACCGGGAAGCGTATCTGGCGGATCTCGTCCGCCTGTACCGGGAGGAGATCGCCGAGCTGGCGAAGGAGGGCTGCACTTACCTGCAGCTCGACGACACGGCGCTGCCCTGCAATTGCGACCTGAACGCACGCCACGACGTCGCTTCGCGGGGGGAGGACGCCGACGCGCTGACCGAGCGCTATGCGCGCCTCTTCAACGATTGCCTCGCCGGGAAGCCGAAAGACATGAGCGTGGCGATCCATCTCTGCCGTGGCAACCTCAAGGGCGCATGGATGGCCGAGGGCGGCTACGAGCCGATCGCCGACGCGCTGTTCAATCGCCTGAATGCCCACATCTATTGCCTGGAGTACGACACGGCGCGGGCGGGCGACTTCTCGCCGCTTCGCTTCGTGCCGCCAGGCAAGCGCATAATTCTCGGTCTCGTTTCCACGAAGACGCCGGTGCTGGAAAGCAAAGACACGCTGAAGCGCCGCATCGACGAAGCGGCGAAGCATGTTTCGCTCGAGCAGCTGGGCCTCTCGCCGCAGTGCGGCTTCACGAGCGGCGGCGGATCGGGCCAGACGGTCACCCAGGACGATACGCGCCGCAAGCTCGAGCTCGTGCTCGAGGTCGCGCGCGAGGTGTGGGGAACGCCATGAGCTCCTACGTCGAATCGGTGCTCGCCCCCGGAGAGCGGATCGTCCACCGTGCCGCCGTTTCGCACTGGACGTACGCGCTTTCCTATTTCGTCGGGCTCGTCTGCTTCGCCGCGGCGCTCGGAGCGCTGCGCCTGCAAAGCCCGGCGCGAGGATGGGTCGCCGCCGGCGCAGCGCTGCTCGGGATCCTCGTCATCCTCGTCGCGGTCATCCGTCGCGCGAGCACCGAGCTGGTCCTCACCGACCGGCGCATCATCGCCAAGCGCGGCTTCATCGCGCGCGATACCGTCGAGATGAACCTCGCCAAGGTCGAGAGCCTGCATGTCGCGCAAGGGCTGCTGGGCCGCCTGCTCGGCTACGGTGACGTCACCGTGGTCGGCACCGGCTCGTCGCTCGAGCCGCTGCGCGGCGTTGCGCATCCGCTGGAGTTGCGTCGCAAGCTCGGCGAGATAGCCGGGTCTGCGCAGCCCGGCTGAGCGCGCGGCTACCGCTCGGCAAAGAGCTCGATCACCCGCTCGCGCAGCCAGCGGTTGCCCGGATCGGCCTCGAAGCGCTCGTGCCAGTGCACCGCCACCTCGGCCGGCGCAATGGCGAGCGGCGGCGGCAGCGACTTGAACGCGCCGCGCCGCTCGAAGACGCTCGCTACTCGGGCAGGCAGCGTGAGAACGAGATCGGTGCGCTCGAGCACCATCGGTACGACGGTGAAATGCGGCACGCGCAGCGCGATCTTGCGCGCCAGGCCAGCACGCTCCAGCGCTTCCTCGATCACGCGATGGCCGCCGCGATAGGTCACCAGCGCATGCGACGCTTCCAGGAATCGCTTCTTCGTCAACGAGCGAATCGGGTGATCGGCGCGCATCAGGCAGACGTACGGGTCACGAAATAGCGAGCGGCGGCGCACCGGCGGACCTAGGCCGGGCAGGAAGCCGACGGCGAGGTCAAGCCCGCCCGCGGCAAGCGCAGCCCCGATGCCGTCCACGTCGAGCGCCACGGCTTCCAGGCGCACGCCCGGCGCCTCGCTCTGCACTCGCTCGACGAGCGGCGGCAGGAACTCTATCTGGCCGACGTCGGACATGTAGAAGCGGAACGCACGCGATGCGCTCGCCGGGTCGAACCCCGGGCCATGGGCCAGCGCGGACTCCAGGAGCGCGAGCGCCTGACGGACCGGCTCGGCAAGCTCGCGGGCGAAAGGCGTCGGCTCCATGCCGCTCGGCGTGCGCACGAAGAGCGAATCGCCGAAGAGCTTTCGCAGCCGTGCCAGGGCGTTGGAGACCGCCGGCTGCGTCAGGCCGAGGAGCGAGGCGGCTGGCGTCACCCCCCGTTCGCGCAGCACGGCGTCGAACACGCGCAGCAGGTTCAGGTCGACGTCCCGGACATTCACAATCGTGATTCATACCATGCATGTCATTGATTTGACAAATACAAAGGCGAGCGCCTACCCTGTGCCCTCCAAGGAGGAGTGCCGAATGAAAAAGACGATTCGGATCGCCGCGGCCGCGTGCATTCCCGCGCTCGCCACGATCCCCGCTCAGGCGCAGGAAACGACGCTGCGCATGGTGAGCGCGTTCGCGGAGAACACGCAGTACGTGAGGAACACGATCAGCGGCTTCGTCGACACGCTGAACGCCGAAGGCAAGGGCACGCTGCAGGTCAACTTCATCGGCGGCCCGAAGGCCATGCCACCGTTCGAAGTCGGCAACGCGGTTCGCACCGGCGTCCTGGACCTCGCGCTCACCACCGGCGCGTTCTACACGAACATCATGCCGGAAGCCGACGCGCTCAAGCTGACCGAGCGCCCGGCGACCGAGCTGCGCAAGAACGGCGGCCACGACCTGATCAACAAGATCTGGAACGAGAAGGCCAACATGGTCTACCTCGCGCGGATCGTCGACTATTCGCCGTTCCACCTCTACCTCACGAAGAAGATCGACAAGCCCGACCTTTCCGGCTTGAAGATCCGCATCACCCCGGTGTACCGCGATTTCTTCCAGGCGCTCGGCGCCACGGTCATGCAGACTGCGCCCGGCGAGGTGTACACCGCGCTCGAGCGCGGCGTGGTCGACGGCTACGGCTGGCCGATCCACGGTATCTTCGACCTCAACTGGCACGAGAAGACCAAGTACCGCGTCGACCCCGGCTTCTACAACGCCGAGGTGTCGATCGTCATGAACCTGGACAAATGGAAGTCGCTCTCCCCGGCGCAGCGCGATCTCGTCGCCCATGAGGCTCGCGCGCTCGAGGCGAAGAACGACTTCTGGAAAAAGTACAACGCGGAGGAGATTCGCCGTCAGAAGGAAGCCGGCATCCAGGTGATCAGCTTCCCGCCGGCCGAAGCGAAGCAGTACTACGCCGAGGCCTACGAGGTGGGCTGGGCCAGCATCATCAAGGCGAGCCCGACCTACGGGCCGCAGATGAGGAAGCTCTTCGGCAAATAGATGGCGCTCGAGCGGCTCTCGCGGTCCTACGGGCTTTTCCTGGCGGCGCTCGCCCTGGCGGGCTGCGCGGTGCTGTTCGCGATGATGATGCTCATTTGCGTGGACGTGCTGTTGCGCAACGTGCGGCTCGTGCCGGGTGTCTACGGCGTCAGCTGGTCGAACGAGGTGACCGAGTACTGCCTGTACGCCATTACGCTGCTGACCGCCCCCTGGCTGCTGCGCCGGGGTCAGCACATCCGCATCGACATCCTGCTGCGCGTGGTGCCCGGGCGTCTCGCCTGGTACCTGGAATGGGCGGGCGACGCCATTGCCCTCGTCTGCTGCCTGGTGATCGCCTTCCTCGGCTGGAAGGCGACGAGCAGCAGCCTGGCAATCGGCGCCATGGTGGTGAAAACCCTCTCGGTGCCCGAATGGTGGCTGCTCGCCCCGCTGCAGGTCACTTTCCTGATCCTCGCGATCGAGATGCTCTTTCGGATGGAGCGCCTGCGCCGCGGGCCGCGCGGGCCGCGTGACGATGCAGTCAGCACCGGCTGAGACAGCGCATGTCCTGGCAAGCGGCAGCATGGGTAATGCTCGGCGGCTCGACGGTGCTCATGCTCCTCGGGCTGCCCGTCGCCTTCGCGTTCCTGGCGATCAACCTGATCGGCGCGGCGCTCTATCTCGGGGGGGAGCCCGGCCTGGTGCAGTTCGTGCGCAACGCCGTGCAGTCGGTGGCGACCTTCGCGCTCACGCCGATTCCGCTCTTCATCCTGATGGGCGAGGTGCTGTTCCACACGGGGCTCGCCGTCAAGGTGATCGACGGCATCGAGCGGCTGATCCGGCAGGTGCCGGGCCGGCTGGCGGTGGTGGCCGTCGTCGCCGGCACCGTGTTCTCCGCCATTTCCGGCTCGACGATCGCCACCACCGCGATGCTCGGCAGCCTGATGCTGCCGGTCATGCTGCAGCGGGGCTATCACCCCACAATCGCCGCCGGGCCGATCATGGCGATCGGCGCGGTCGACATGCTGATCCCGCCCTCGGCGTTGACCGTCCTGCTGGGCAGCCTCTCGGGCATCTCGATCTCGCGGCTGCTCGTGGGCGGCATCGTCCCGGGGCTCATCCTGAGCGTGATTTTCGTCGCCTACATCGTGGTGCGCGTGCGGGTCAACCCGGCGCTTGCGCCGGCCACGGCCTTCGAGGAGTACCGCGGCTGGCAGCGGCTGCGCCCGTTCTTCCAGTACGTGCTGCCGCTCGTCTCGATATTCATCGTGGTGGTGGGCGCGATGATCGCCGGCTGGGCCACGCCCACCGAGTGCGCGGCGCTTGGCGCGTTTGCCACCATGGTGCTCGCCCTCGCCTATCGCGCGCTGCGCTGGAGCAACCTGCTACAAGCGCTGCGCGGCACGGCCGGCATCTCGGGCATGATCCTCTTCATCATCGTCGGCGCGACCACCTTCTCGCAGATCCTGTCTTTCTCGGGGGCGAGCAACGGCATGGCGAAGCTGATCACCGAGCTCGGCCTCGGGCCAATGGCAGTGGTCGCCGGGATGATGCTTTTCCTCGTCTTCCTCGGCGTGTTCGTCGAGCAGGTGAGCATGATGATGATCACCCTGCCGATCTTCATGCCGATCGTGCAGCAGATGGGCATCGACCTCGTCTGGTTCGGCGTGATGTTCCTCATCTGCATGCAGCTCGGCCTGCTCCTGCCGCCGCACGGGCTGCTGCTCATGACCATGAAGGGCGTCGCCCCGCCGCAGGTCACCATGGGGCACATTTTCCGCGCCGTGGCGCCTTTCGTCGCGATGAGCCTGCTCGTGCTCGCGCTGGTCTTTCTGCTTCCGGCAGTCGCGGTCTGGCTGCCGAACTTCATCGGCTGACATGGAACGATCGTTCAAGGAAGAAGTCGCGAAGCTAAAGCTCGGCGAGGGCGAGACCTTCCACGGGGAAGCGATCCTCGCCGTCACCAAGGCGCTGCTGCAGTCCGG
>DASQYN010000258.1:0-18745 GCA_035639215.1 Burkholderiales bacterium | reverse complement strand
CGATCTGCGCTTCGATCGCCGCGGAGATGGCGACCACCGGCGCGCCCTCGCGTGCCGCATAAGCTTTCACTCTCTCGAGAAGATCGTCGGACCCCTTCTCGGCGACATTCGCGACGTACATCGTGGGCTTCATCGTTAGCAGGAAGAGCGGCCTCGCCACCGCCTGCTCCTCCTTGGAGAGCTGGACCGTTCGGGCAGGACGGCCCGCATCGAGCACCGGCTGGATTTTCTTCAGCACCGCGACGAGGCGCTGCGCGTCCTTGTCGCCCCCCGTTTGCGCGAGCTTCTCGTTCTTCGAGAGCTGGCGCTCGACGGTCTCGAGGTCGGCAAGCGCCAGCTCGGTATTGATGGTCTCGATGTCGGAGACCGGGTCCACCTTGCCGGCGACGTGCACGACGTTCGGGTCCTCGAAGCAGCGCACGACGTGGGCGATCGCGTCGGTCTCGCGGATGTTGGCGAGGAACTTGTTGCCCAGCCCTTCACCCTTCGATGCGCCGGCGACCAGCCCGGCGATGTCGACGAACTCCACCACCGCGGGAATCACCTTCTGCGGCTGCGCGATGTCGGCGAGCACGTCGAGCCGCCGGTCGGGCACCGGCACGATGCCGACGTTGGGCTCGATGGTGCAGAACGGATAGTTCTCCGCCGCGATGCCCGCCTTGGTAAGCGCGTTGAAGAGGGTCGACTTCCCGACGTTCGGCAGGCCGACGATGCCGCACTTGAGACTCATCGAGTTCGGGCTCCGTCCCCGAATTCAACAAGGCTCATTTCTTCTTGCCGAGAAGGCCGCCGAAGAGGCCTTTCTTTTCCGGCGCCACTTTCTTTTCGGGTTCCGCTTTCTTTTCGGCGGCAGGTTTCTTTTCTGGCTCGACCTTTTTCTCCTGCTCCGGCTTCTTCTGCTCCGGCTTCTTCTCCGCTTCCTTCTTCGCTGGCGGCTTCTCTTCGGTGTGCAGCTTGTTCATCGCGCTCTGCATGTCGCCGGCGAGCATCTGCGGCAGCAGCGCGAGCGCCTTGTCGATCGCGGCTTCGATGGCCGTGCGGTCTTCGGGCGAAGGCTTCTGCAGCACGTAGTCGCCGCCCTCGGTGCCCGGCGGCGGCTTGCCGACGCCGAGGCGAAGGCGCCAGTACTCGTGCGTGGCGAGGCGCTGCGAGATGTCCTTCAGCCCGTTGTGCCCGGCGATGCCGCCGCCCTGCTTGAGCCGCGCGACGCCCGGGGCGAAGTCGAGCTCGTCGTGCACGACGAGGATCTCCTCGGGCTTCAGCTTGAAGAAGCCGGCGAGCATCTGCACCGCGCGGCCGCTCGCGTTCATGAAGCTCTGCGGCATGAGCAGCCACGCCCCGGACGCTTCATGGCGAGCTACAAGGGCCTGGTATTTCGGGTCCTTGCGGAAGTGCGCGCCCGAGGCGACGGCGAAGCGCTCCACCAGCCAGAAGCCGGCGTTGTGGCGCGTGCGCTCGTACTCCTTGCCGGGATTGCCCAGCCCCACCACCAACCGGATGGCCACGGGTTACTTCTTCTCTTTCTTCTCCGCGGGCTTCTCGGCGCCTTTCGCGGCGGCAGCGGCACCGCCCTTGGCGGCCGGAGCGGCAGCCGCACCGCCCTTCCCGCCCTCGGCCGGGGCGCCTTCGCCTTCCTTGGCGGGCGCGGCCTGCTCGGTAGTCGGCACCTCGGAAGGCGCGACGGCGGCAGCGGCGGCCGCGGCTTCCTCTTCCTCGCTGACGAGCGCCGGCACGACGACGGTGGCGACCACCGGGTCCTCGTCCTTGGAGAGCGCGAGCTCCACGCCCTTCGGCATCGGCAGCTGGCGCACGTGCAGCGAGTGGCCGACCGTGAGGCCGCTCAGGTCGACTTCGACGTACTCGGGCAGGTCGTCCGGGAAGCAGGCGATGTCGAGCTCGGTCATGACGTGGTTGACGACGCCCGCCTGCTCCTTCACGCCGGGCGACTTCTCGGCGTTCACGAAGTGCAGCGGCACCTTCATGTGGATCTTCTTGTCCTTGGAGATGCGCTGGAAGTCGATGTGCTGCACCTGCGCCTTGAACGGATGCATGTTCACCGCGCGCAGCAGCACCTGCTGCTTCTCGCCGTCGAGGGCGAGCGTGAGGATCGAGGCGTGGAACTTCTCGTTCCTCAGGTTGAAGAACAGGTCCTTGTGGTCGAGGTCGATGCGCACCGCGTCCTTGTCGCCGCCGTAGACGATGCCCGGCACCCTGCCCGAGCGGCGCAGACGGCGGCTCGCACCCGTTCCCTGCGCTTCACGCTTGCGCGCGTTGATTTCGATTGCCATGGTTCTTCCTTTGCGTGGGTCGATCCCGCGACCAGGACCGACGGTTGAGAAACTATTCGATGAACAGCGAGGAGACCGACTCCTCCGTATAAATGCGCAGGATCGTCTCGGCGAGCAGCCCGGCGACGGAGAGCTGCCGGATCTTCTTGCACGCGCGGGCGTCCTCGCGCAGCGGGATGGTGTCGGTGACGACCAGCTCGTCGAGGTCCGAGTGGCCGATGCGCTCGACCGCGGGGCCCGACAGCACGGCGTGCGTGCAGTAGGCGACGACCTTGGTCGCGCCCTCTTCCTTCAGCACCTGCGCGGCCTTCACCAGCGTGCCGGCGGTGTCGACCATGTCGTCCATGATGACGCAGGTGCGGTCCTTCACCTCGCCGATCACGTTCATCACTTCCGAGACGTTGGCGCGCGGGCGGCGCTTGTCGATGATCGCCAGCTCGGACTCGAGGCGCTTCGCGAGGGCCCGGGCGCGCACCACCCCGCCCACGTCGGGCGAGACGACGATCAGGTTCTCGTAGCGCTGCTTCCACACGTCGCCGAGCAGCACCGGCGCCGCGTAGATGTTGTCGACCGGCATGTCGAAGAAGCCCTGGATCTGGTCGGCGTGCAGGTCCATGGTGAGCACGCGCGCGATGCCGACCGAGGTGAGCATGTTCGCGACTACCTTCGCGCTGATCGCAACGCGCGCCGAGCGCGGGCGCCGATCCTGCCGCGCATAGCCGAAGTACGGGATGGCGGCGGTGACGCGCGCGGCCGAGGAGCGTTTCAGCGCGTCGACCATCACCAGCAGCTCCATCAGGTTGTCGTTGGTCGGCGCGCAGGTCGACTGCAGGACGAAGACATCCTTGCCGCGCACATTCTCGAGCAGCTCGACCATCACCTCGCCGTCGGAGAACTTGCCGACGATCGCCCGGCCGATCGACAGGCCGAGGTACTTGGCGACGTCCTGTGCGAGCCGGGGATTGGCGTTGCCGGTGAACACCATCAGCCGGTCGAGGCCCGCGCTCGCGCCGCTGTTCAGCCCGACGTTGTTCATGGAGGTCATGAGCGATGGCTGGGGAGGAAGGATTCGAACCCTCGCATGGCGGAATCAAAATCCGCTGCCTTAACCAGCTTGGCGACTCCCCAGTTGTCAGGTAATCCAGTCATATAGCGGATGGCGATCGAGCCCTCGCGCCACGAACCCTTCCATGCCCCGCGGCAGCTCGGCATACACCGCGCGCGCTGCCTCCTCGGTGGCGATCTCGGCGAACACGCAGGCGCCGGAGCCCGTCATGCGCGCCTTCGGCTCGCGTTGCCTGAGCCACGCCAGCGCCTGCGCCACCTCCGGATGCCGGGCGGTCACGATCGGCTCCAGATCGTTGTCGCCACGCCCCGGGAAAAAGGGCGGTATTGTGAGTCGTTTGGCAGGGTGTGTCAACGCGGCCGCGAAGATTTCTTTCGTGGAAACCGCGACTTGCGGCGTAGCCACGACGTACCAGGCGGACGGCAGGGTAAGCGCGGCGAGCCGCTCGCCGATGCCCTCGCCGACGGCGCTCTCGCCGAACACGAAGAACGGCACGTCGGCGCCGAGCCGCAGCGCAATCGTCATCAGGCGAGCCCGGCTGAGCCCGGTGCGCCACAACCTGTTGAGGACCAGAAGCACCGTCGCGGCATCGGAGGACCCGCCGCCGAGGCCGCCGCCCACCGGCAGGCGCTTCTCGAGAGCGAGATCCGCCCCGAGCGCGCAGCCGGTTTCCTGCTTGAGCACGTGCGCCGCGCGAAGGCAGAGATTCTGGTCTCCGAAGACACCCTCAAATCGAAGCTCGCCGTCCCCGCGCACGGCGACGCCCACGCGGTCCGCGGCATCGATCAGGCGAAAAACCGTCTGCAGCTCGTGGTAGCCGTCCGCTCGCTTCGCGAGGACGTGGAGGAAGAGGTTGAGCTTCGCGGGCGCCGGGAACCAATCCATTTCAGGCGATAGTTCGGGCTCCGTCCCCGAATTTCATTTCCATTCGCTGATCGCGAAGCGGAGCTGAATCCCGGGGTAGTTGAGCTGCATCAGCCGCGGCCGGCTGCCGTCGTAGTCGAGATACTGCACGCGCCAGTCGCCCTGCTGGAGCATGCTCAGCCGGCCGTCGGGCAGCGTTTCCTTCTGCGACACGCCGCCGGTCGAGGGCTCGCCGCGGATCCAGTCGGCGAGTCCGGCGAGCGGCAGGCGAAAGCCGAGCACTCGCTCGGTCAGCGTCTCGGCATCGGGCGCGCGGTAGTCGTGGCCGTCGGCGGTGGTGAGCTGCACCGCCTCGCCCTCGCGCACGATGCGCGCTACGCCCTGGCCGAGCGGCGTGCTGATCAGCATGTCGTCGCCGCTCTTCGCGTGCCGCCAGTCGACGTTGCCGGTGAAGCCGTCGCGCC
Organism: Burkholderiales bacterium; assembly: GCA_035639215.1. GTDB lineage: Bacteria > Pseudomonadota > Gammaproteobacteria > Burkholderiales > SG8-39 > SCGC-AG-212-J23. Next base: position 14,063 of record DASQYN010000258.1, on the reverse strand, counting down.
CGTACTTCGCGGCGATGCGGCCGAGCACCTGAAATTCCAGCGCACCCTCCGGGGGCTGGAGCGGCGCCTGGGCGCAGCCCGCGAGCAACGATAGGAAGAGCGCGGCGAGCCAGCCCGCGCGCATCACTTACGGACGCGCTGGATCGTCTGCCGCAGGGTTTCGTTGTCCGGCGCGTTCTTGAGCGACTCTTCCCACACGCGGTTCGCCTCGGCGCGATTGCCCATTTTCCAGAGCACTTCGCCGAGGTGCGCGCCGATCTCGGGGTCGGGCCGCCCGTCGTAGGCGCGCCGCAGCGTCTGCGCAGCGCCTTTCAGATTGCCTTCGCGGTACTGCACCCAGCCCATGCTGTCGACGATGAAGTAGTCGTCGGGCGCGAGCTCGAGCGCCTTCTCGATCAGCTTCCTCGCCTCGGGCAACCGCTCGTTGCGATCGGCGAGCGAATAGCCGAGCGCGTTGTAGGCGTGGGCATGGTCGGGCTTCACCTGGATGAGCTTCTTCAGGCTGTTCTCCAGCACGTCGAAGCGGTCGACCTTCTCCGCGGTGAGCGCGTAGTCGTAGAGCAGCTCGGGCTCCTCCGGATCCTTCTTCAGCTCGCCGCCGAGGAAGTCGAACGCCTCCTGGTAGCGCTTCGCGTCGCGCAGGAGCTGCGCTTCGGCGACGGTGACCTGGACCTGGTCGTCCGGGTTGTCGACTACGACCTTGTGCAGGTAATCGCGCGCCGCGTCGAGCTTGCCCTGCTTCGCCATCGCGTTCGCCGTGCGCAGCCGCGCCGGCATCGCGTGCTCGCCGTCCTTGATCTGGTCGTACCACTGCACGGCGCGCGGCCAATCCTTCTGCTCCTCGGCGATCTGGCCGAGGATGTAGCGCACGGCGTCGGGGTCGCGATAGCTCATGCCGAGGAGCTTCTTCATGTTCTCCTCGGCGAGCGGGTAGTCCTTGAGCTGAAAGGCAAGCACGCCGACGGCGTACACGAGCTCGGTGTTCCCGGGGTTCGCCGCGAGCACCGCCTCGAACTGCTTGCGCGCTTCCGGCAGGCGCTTGTCCATGACCAGGGCGCGCGCATAGCCGAGCCGCGCATCGCGCGAGTCGGGGTGCGCCGCGACGAACTCGCCGAGCCGCTTCGCCGCCTCGGCAGTGGAGTTCTTCTGCAGGAGCTGCGCTTCGAAGAGCACGGCGCTATCCCAGTCCGGGCGCAGCTCCTCGGCGCGGCGGATCGCCTTCAACGCCTCGCCGTCGTCGCCGGCGAGCGCCGCAGCCTGCGCGACGGCGAAGTGCGCCTGCGGCAGCTTGTCGTGCCGCGCGGCGAGCTTGCGCGCGACCCGCAGGTTGGCCGCCTTGTCGGGATTGCCGGCGAGCAGGCGGTTGAGCTGCAGGAATCCCGCCTCGAGATTCACGCCCGGCGAGGTGAGCAGCTTCTCGAGATAGGGCTCCGCCTCGTCGACGCGCTTCGCCGAGATGAGCAGCGCCGCCGTCACCTGGAGCGCCGCCGGCGAGGCGGGCTCGATGTCCTGCCAGAGCTTCGCCGCCTGCAGCGCGAGCTCGGTCAGCTTGCCCTCGTTCGCCACCTCGACGGCGCGGCGCGCGATGCGCGGGTCGCGTGTGCGCTTGGCGAGATCGAGGTACGTCTCCGCGGCGGTCTGGTAGTCGCCGCGCTGCACGGCGATCTCGCCGAGCAGGAATTCATAGAGCGTCGGCTCGCTGAGGCCTTCGCCGCCCGTATCGGGGATCTTCTTCGCGTCGGAGGGTTGGGCCGCTGCGCCCGCCGCCATTGCCGCAAGCGCTAGCGCCGCGGCGAATCGTTTCAGCATGGGGATTGAATCCGGGGTTGACCGCTTATGTATATTGTACCGGTGCCCGAGCTACCCGAAGTCGAAGTCACGCGCCGCGGCATCGCGCCGCACCTCGCCGGGCGGCTTATTTCCGGCGTCGAAGTACGCGAGCCGCGCCTGCGCTGGCCGGTGCCGCAAGCCGTGCGCAAGCTTGCCGGGCGAACCGTGCGCGCGGTCCGCCGCCGCGGGAAATATCTCCTCTTCGACTGCGGCGACGGCCATCTGATCGTCCATCTCGGCATGTCGGGCAGCCTGCGCGTGCTGCCCTCGGGAACGCCGGCGCAGAAGCACGACCATTTCGACCTCGTGCTCGGCGACCGGCTGCTCAGGCTGCGCGATCCGCGGCGCTTCGGCGCGGTGCTATGGACCGCGGAGCAAGTCGACGCGCACCCGCTGCTCGCGCACCTCGGCGTCGAGCCGCTCTCGCGCGAGCTCGCACCGGGGCGTCTTCATTTCCTCACGCGAAGGCAGAAGATCTCGATCAAGCAGTTCCTGATGGACGCGCGGCGCATCGTCGGCGTGGGCAACATCTATGCGAGCGAGAGCCTGTTTCGCGCCGGCATCCATCCGCTCACGCCCGCGCGGCGGCTGTCGGTCGAGCGCTGCACGCGGCTTTCGCGCGCCATCAAGGACACCCTGCGCTCGGCCATCCGCGCCGGCGGCTCGACGCTGCGCGACTTCGTCGGCGCCGACGGCGTCGCCGGCGAGTTCCAGCTGCGCACCTGGGTCTACGACCGCGAGGGGCTGCCGTGCCGGCGCTGCGGTACGCCGATCCGGCGCATCGTCCAGGGCGCGCGGGCAACCTACTTCTGCCCTGCGTGCCAGAAGCGCTGAAAAGGGGTCAGGACCCTTTTCCAGGCAACGCGTAGCTTATGGAAAAGGGTCCTGACCCCTTTTCAGCCCTTGACCTTCTTCGTCAGCCGCGCGGCGACGCGCGGGTCGACGAACTTGGAGACGTCGCCGCCGAGCTGTGCGATCTCGCGCACCAGGGTGGCGGAGATGAACATGTGCTGCTCGGAAGGCGTGAGGAAGATCGTCTCGAGATCGGGGTGCAGGCTGCGGTTCATGCCGGCGAGCTGGAACTCGTACTCGAAGTCCGACACGGCGCGCAGGCCGCGCAGCACCACACGCGCACCCTGCCGGCGCACGAATTCGATGAGCAGGCCGTCGAAGCCGACGACCTCGACGCGCTTCTCGTCGCCCAGCACTTCGCGCGCCATCTCGACGCGCTCGGCGAGCGTGAAGAAAGTGCGCTTCGCGCGGCTATCGGCGACGCCGACTACCAGCGAGTCGAAGAGCCGGCTTGCACGCCGCACGAGGTCCTCGTGCCCGCGGGTGAGCGGGTCGAACGTTCCCGGATACACCGCCTTGATCATCGCTTCTCCTCGTTACCGAGACCGTGGAGCAAGTGGTAATGCACCTGGCCCGCGCGATCGTGCTTGAGCAGCAGGAAACCCGGCGGCGGCTCCATCGAGCGGGGACCTTCGACGTAGACCTTCGCCCCGGGCGCGAGGACTCGGGGCAGACGCTCGAGGACGGCCGGCAGCGCATTCTGCCCGAACGGCGGGTCGAGGAAAACCAGGTCGAAGCGCTCGCTCGCGCGGCCCAGGTAGTCGAACGCATCGCCGAATACGAGCTCGATTCTTGCTGCGCTGAGATCCTTTCTTGCGCGCTCCAGGGCGGTGAACGCCTTTCTCGATTGCTCGACCATGACCACGCGCGCCGCGCCGCGCGAGGCCGCCTCGAAGCCGAGCGCGCCGCTGCCGGCAAAGAGGTCGAGGCAACTCATGCCCTCCAGGCGTTGTCCCAGCCAGTTGAAGAGCGTCTCGCGCACGCGGTCGGGCGTGGGACGCAGGCCGGGAAGATCCGGCACCGCAAGACGGCGGCCGCGATATTCGCCGGCGATGATTCTGATTTTGCCTTTGGTAGACTGCACCGATCCATGGTAACAGCGCTCTCCTGGGCAGCCCGGCTCAAGGCCGGGCTCGCGCGCACTCGCGGCGTCCTCAACACGCCGGTGTCGGAGCTCTTCACGCGCCGGCGCGTCGACGAATCGCTTTTCGAGGAGCTGGAAACGGCGCTCCTGCAGGCCGACTGCGGCGTCTCGGCCACGCAATGGCTGATCGAGACGCTGCGCACCCGCGCGCGCAAGGAGCGCATCGAGGACGGCGAGCAGCTCAAGCAGGCGCTGAAGGACGCTCTTGCGGAGCTGCTGAAACCGCTGGAGCGCTCCCTCGACATCGGCAAGGCGAGGCCCTGCGTCCTGATGATCGCCGGCGTCAACGGCTCGGGGAAGACCACCTCGATCGGCAAGCTCGCGAAATGGCTGCAGTCGCAAGGGAAAAGCGTGCTGCTCGCCGCCGGAGATACGTTCCGCGCCGCGGCGCGCGAGCAGCTCGTCGCGTGGGGCGAGCGCAACCGCGTGCCGGTGATTTCCCAGACCACCGGTGATCCGGGCGCGGTGGTGTTCGACGCGCTCGCCGCGGCGCGCGCGCGCGGGATCGACGTGGTCATCGCCGACACGGCGGGGCGGCTGCCGACGCAGCTGCATCTCATGGAGGAGATCCGCAAGGTGAAGCGCGTCGCCGGCAAGGCGCAGGAAGGTGCGCCGCACGAGGTGCTGCTCGTGCTCGACGCCAACACCGGCCAGAACGCGCTCGCGCAGGTGAAAGCTTTCGACGACGCGCTCGGACTGACGGGCCTGATCGTGACCAAGCTCGACGGCACGGCGAAAGGCGGCGTCGTCTGCGCGATTGCCAGAGAACGACCCCGGCCACTTCTCTTCGTCGGTGTGGGCGAGGACATCGACGACCTGCGGCCCTTCGTCGCGCGCGACTTCGCCGAGGCGCTGGTTGGTTAGCTTCTCCGCCGTCGCCAAGCGCTACCGCGGCGGCCAGGAGGCGCTGAAGAGCGTGACTTTCTCGGTGGAAGCGGGCGCGCTCGCTTTCGTCACCGGGCGCTCCGGCGCGGGCAAATCGACGCTGCTCAAGCTCATCCCGGCGATCGAGCGCCCGAGCGCCGGCTCGGTGCTGGTCGGCGGGCAGAATGTCGCGGCGCTCGGCCGCTCGGCGATCCCGTACCTGCGGCGCAACCTCGGGCTGGTCTTCCAGGACCAGAAGCTGCTCTACGACCGCTCGGCCTTCGACAACGTGATGCTGCCGCTCGCCTTCTCCAGCCATTCGCCGAAGGAGGCGGCGCGGCGGGCGCGTGCGGCGCTCGCCAAGGTGGGCCTCCTCGAGCGTGAGAAGGCGAACCCGGTGCAGCTCTCGGGCGGCGAGCAGCAGCGCCTCGCCATCGCGCGCGCGGTGGTGAACCGGCCGGCGCTGCTCATCGCCGACGAGCCGACGGCCAACCTCGATGCCGAGTCGGCGGCGCGCATCCTCGATCTCTTCGTCGATTTCAACCGCGTCGGCGTCACCGTGCTGATCGCGACCCACGACCGCGGCCTTGTGCAACGCTACGGCGGGACGCATCTGCACCTGGAAAACGGAGTGATCGGGTGAAGGCCTGGCTGCGCCAGCACCGCCGCGCCTTCTCGACCGCCCTCGGCCGGATCGGGTTGCTGAACACGCTCGTGATCGGCGTCGCGCTCGCGCTGCCCGCCGGCGGCTACGCCGTCGTCGACAGCCTGCGCGGGGTCGCCTCGCGGGTCGCGCCGGAGCCGCAGATCTCGGTCTTCCTGCCGGGCGAGGCGAAACGCGCGGATGCCGATGCCCTGGGCCGCGCGTTGCGCGCCGAGCCGCGCATCGCCGCCGTGCGCTTCGTGCCGCGTGAAGAAGCGCTGAAGGAGATGCGCGCGATCGAAGGCGTGGACGAGCTGGTCGCCGCGCTCGGCCGAAACCCGCTGCCGGATGCCTTCGTCGTCACCGCGCGCGGCGCCGCGGTCGATTCTCTGGCCGCCGACCTGGCGAAGCTGCCCGGGGTCTCGCGCGTGCAAGCCGATGCGGTGTGGGCGCGGCGCCTCGCCGCGCTTTCCGCCGCCGTGAAGCTCGGCCTCGCGATGGTCGCCGCGCTCCTAGGTGCCGGCCTTGTCGCGGTAACGTTCAACACCATCCGGCTGCAGATCCTGACCCAGCGCGCGGAAATCGAGGTCTCGAAGCTGATCGGCGCCAGCGACGCCTTCATTCGCCGCCCTTTCTATTACGCAGGGCTTCTACAGGGGGTCGGCGGCGGGCTGGTCGCCCTAGGGATCGTCGCCGCCGCGCTCTGGCTCCTCAACCGGGAGGTCGGAACGCTCGCCGAGTCCTACGGGTCCAATTTCCGGTTCGGCTTTCCGGACGCGCGGGAAGTGCTGGCGGGCGTCGGCTTCGCCGGCTTGCTAGGATGGCTCGGCGCCCAGCTTTCGGTTAGCCGGCACCTTCGGGAAATCGAGCCGCGGTAGTAAATGTCAGCGCTCGCTTACGGTCAAGACCCCTACACGGAACGATCCCCGAGATTAGCAGTCAAATAGCCTGAGTGCTAAACTTCGGGCCAAGGAGGAAGATCTGATGACTCGCCAGGCAACGACGGCGCTTTCCGGTTCGGTGATCCCGTGGACTTCCACGCAGATGCCAATGCCGACGGGCAGCCTCGAGGCTTATATCCAGACGGTCAACCGCTTCCCGATGCTGAGCGCCGAGGAAGAGGTGAGGCTCGCGCACCGCTTCCGCGACGCGGGCGATCTCGAAGCGGCGCGCCGGATGGTCCTTTCCCACCTGCGCCTCGTGGTGGCGCTGGCGCGGGGCTACCTCGGCTACGGGCTGCCGCACAGCGACCTCATCCAGGAAGGCAACATCGGCCTGATGAAGGCCGTGAAGCGCTTCGACCCCGATCGCGGCGTGCGGCTGGTGTCGTTCGCGATCCATTGGATCAAGGCCGAGATCCACGAGTACATCCTGCGCAACTGGCGGCTCGTGAAAGTGGCGACCACCAAGGCGCAGCGCAAGCTGTTCTTCAACCTGCGCTCGATGAAGAAGGGCTTCGCGCCGATGACGCGCGGCGAGGCGGCGCGCGTCGCCGCCGAGCTCAACGTGAAGCCGGAAGAAGTGCTCGAGATGGAGACCCGGCTCTCCGGCCAGGAGCTCGCCTTCGAAGGCGAGCGCGACGACGAGGAGGCCTACGCGCCGGTGCACTACCTCGCCGATGCCGCCGGCGAGCCCTCGCAGGTGCTGGAGGCCGAGGAAAGCGAGCGGGTGCGAGCCGATGGGCTGAAGAAAGCGCTCTCCACCCTCGACGCGAGGAGCCGGCGCATCATCGAGGCGCGCTGGCTGCGCGAGAAGGACGGCGCGACCCTGCACGACCTCGCCGCCGAGTTCAAGGTGTCGGCCGAGCGCATCCGCCAGATCGAGGCCAAGGCGCTCGACAAGATGCGCAAGGCGCTGCCGGCTCCGGCCTAGGAGCTTTCCTTTAGCAGCGTGCGCAGGTCGTCCGGCAGATCGGCCGTGATGTCCTGCGGCCGCACGAGCAGCCGCAGGCGACCCCGCGGATCGAACACGTAGCTCTGCGCGCTGTGGTCGACCGTGTACGAGTCGCCCTGCTTTCTCTTCTCGTAGTAGATCTTGAAGTCCTTCGCCACCCGCTGCGTCGTCTCGGCGTCGCCGCGCAGCGCGACGAACCGCGGGTCGAAGGCATGCACGTACTTGCCGAGGTCCTCCGGGGTGTCGCGCTCGGGATCGACGGTGATGAAGAGCACTTGAACCCGGTCGGCGTCCGCGCCGAGCGCCTCCATCACCCGCGAGAGATCGGCGAGCGTGGTGGGGCAGACGTCCGGGCAATGCGTGAAACCGAAGAAAACCACCACCGCCTTGCCGCGGAAGTCGGAGAGATGGCGCAGCTTTCCGCTCGTGTCGGCGAGCTCGAGAGACTGCCCGTAGTCCGCGCCGGTGATGTCCGTGCTCTTGAACTTCGGCCGGCTGTCGCAGCCGGCGAGCAGCGCGAGGCTACAGATAATGATCGATAAGTAGCGCAGCGAAGAGGCAGGCCAAATAGACAATTGAATAGCGGAAAGCGCTGCGCGCCACGCGGTCGCTGTAGGCGAAATGGATGCGTAGCGCGTAGCCGAGGTAGATGCCGCCGAGGACCAGCGCCGAGGAAAAGTAGAAGAGCCCGCTCATGCGGATGCCGTAGGGCAGCAGGCTCACGCCGAAGAGGATCAGCGTGTAGAGCAGCACCTGCAGGCGCGTGTAGCGCTTGCCGTGCGTCACCGGCAGCATCGGCACCCCGGCGCGCGCATAGTCCTCGGTCCGATAGAGCGCGAGCGACCAGAAGTGCGGCGGCGTCCAGGCGAAGATGATCAGGAAAAGCAGCATCGCTTCGATCGGCACCTGGCCGGTCACCGCCGCCCAGCCGAGCACCGGCGGCATTGCGCCGGAGGCACCGCCGATGACGATGTTCTGCGGCGTGGCGGGCTTGAGCACCACGGTGTAGATCACCGCGTAGCCGACGAACGTGCCGAGCGTGAGCCACATGGTCAGCGGATTGACGAAATAGCCGAGCAGCCACAGGCCGGTGCCCCCGACCGCGCCGGCGAAGGTCAGCGTCTCGACCGAGCCGAGCTCGCCGCGCGGCAGCGGCCGCCAGCGGGTGCGCTGCATCACCGCGTCGATCTTCTGCTCCACCAGGCAATTGATCGCGGCCGCCGCGCCGGCGACGAGCGCAATGCCGAGCGTGCCGGCGAGCAGGATCCCGGGCGGAACCATCCGCGGCGTGGCGAGCAGCATGCCGATCACCGCGGTGAAGACGATGAGCGACACCACGCGCGGCTTGGTCAGGGCATAGAAGGCGCGGATGCGATGCGCGAGCCCGGGGGAAAGAACGTGGACGGTCACGGGGGAGGCAATAGCGTGGACTGCCTGGAGCGGCGAAAGTTTAGCACGCTGTCGCTCAGCCGATTCTCGACAGCTTGAGCAGGCGCTCGAGATCCTTGATGACCCGGCCCGGGTCGGGATCCTCCGGATAGCGCATCATCAGGTTGCCGAGCGGATCGACGACGTAGATATGCCGAAGCGGGTTTCCGGGAAAGGCATCGGCGTCGCCGACCTCCTGGGCCGGCTCGATGCGCGAGCCCTCGATGGCAGCGAGGACTTGCGGCCGCGGTTTCGCGCCGTCGGTGACGAGCCACAGCCGCTCGATGCGCTCGGCGCTGGCGCCCTGCGCGCGTCGCACCTGGCGAACGACGTAAAGCTTCCGCTCGCATTCGGCGGGGCAGGCGGCCGGGTCGAACGTGACGAGCACCCATTTGCCGCGCAGGGCCTTGAAGGCCGGGCCCTGCAGCGGCCGGGGCGCGATCAGCTCGCCGTAGTTCGCGCTCGCCGGCGTTCCCCAGTGGAAGCGCCAGGCCAGCGTGGCGAAGACGATCGGCGCCGCGCAGACGAGAAAGATCAGCCCGACGGTTCTAGCCTGGCGCGACACGGCGGAACGAAAGCACCACGCCGAGCACGACGGCGAGGGCGGCCAGCGAATACCACTGCAGCGCGTACGCGCGGTTGGTGTCGGCGCCGAAGCCCGGCTGCGGCCAGTCGCGCGCGAGGCCGTCGCCGTTGTCGTTGTGCTGCTGGATGACGATCGGCTGCAGCGGCAGGCCGATCTCCTTCGCGTAGGCGTCGATGTCGAGGTTCTGCCGCACCGCGCCGGCCTCCGGCGTGCCGGCTTCCAGCGCGCGTGGAAGACGCTCGAGCGCAATGCCGAGGATGCGCTGCACGCCGCGCGGCGTCCGTACCCCCGCGACGCTCTCTCGCTCGCCGGCGCGGCGCTCGATCCAGCCGCGCTGTACGAGGACGCCCATCGTCGGCGAGAGCAGCAGCGGCGTGACCACCTCGTAGCCCGGCCGGCCGCCCCGGTTGCGGTTGGCGAGCAGCACCGTGCGCTCGGCGAGGAATGCACCGCTCGCGACGACGCGCTTGTCCACCACGTCAGCGGGCGGCACGGGAGCGGCCGTCAGCGCGAACGGCAGCTTCTGAAGGCCCGCCTCGAATCGCCGCGCGAGGGCGAGCTTCTCCTCCGCACGGCGCGATTGCCAGTTGCCGAGCGCGATGCCGGCAGCGCAGGCCGCGGCGGCGGCGGCGAGCACCCAGACACGCGGGCGGAAAGAGTATCCTCGAAGCATGCTGCGCTATTTCGTGATCGGCGTGTTCGTGCTCATCGTCGCGAGCCTCGCCTCGGCGCTGGTGTTCATCTACCGCGACAAGGGCGGCTCGACTCGCGCGCTGAAAGCGCTCGCGCTGCGCGTCGGGCTCTCCGTCGCGCTGTTCGCCTTCCTGATGCTCGGGTACTACTTCGGCTGGATTACCGGCCGCTTATAGGCTTAGAGCCAGTAGACGAAGATGAACAGCCCGAGCCACACCACGTCGACGAAGTGCCAGTACCACGCCACCCCCTCGAAGGCGAAGTGGTGCTCGGGGGTGAAGTGCCCCTTGATGCAGCGCCCGAGGATCACCATCAGCATGATCGCGCCGCAGGTCACGTGGAAACCGTGGAAGCCGGTGAGCATGAAGAAGGTCGAGCCGTAGGCGCCGGTCGAGAGCTTGAGGTTGAGCTCGGTATAGGCGTGGTGGTACTCGTAGGCCTGCAGGAAGAGGAACAGCACGCCGAGCGCTACCGTGGCGGCGAGGAAGCCGATCAGCACGCCGCGGCGGTTCTCCTTGAGCGCCCAGTGCGCGATGGTCACGGTCACGCCCGAGGAGAGGAGCAGCAGCGTGTTGATCGCCGGGATGCCCCACGCCGCCATGGGCGAGAACGCCTGCTCGAACGCCGGTCCGGCCGAAGGCCACTGCGCACCGAACCCCGGCCAGAGCAGCGCGTTCGACTCGATGCCCGCGAGATCGGGCACCGAGTAGAGACGCAGCCAGGCGAGGGCGCCGAAGAAGCCGCCGAAGAACATGACCTCGGAGAAGATGAAGAAGCTCATGCCCCAGCGGAAGGAGAGGTCCTCCCAGCGCCCGTATCGGCCGGCCTGCGACTCGCGGATCACGTCGCCGAACCAGCGCACCATCATGTAGAGGAGCAGCAGCAGGCCGGCGCCGATCGACACCCAGCCGCCCGAGTGGCTGTTGAAGACGAACACCGCGCCGACCGCCATGAGGAACAGCGCCGCCGAGCCCATGATCGGCCACGGCATCGGCGAGGGCACGGCGTAGTGCGGCTGGCGCTCTTGGGAAGTTGCTGCGCTCATTGTGGTTCTCTCCCTTTGCTTTTCAGCTCACGATCATGCCGACGAGGATGCGCAACGCCAGCACGAACAGCACGACGAACAGGACCGCGATGACGGCCAGATGCAGCGGGTTCAGCTTGGCGCGCTCGTGATCGCCGCGGCGGCGAATGCCGATGAAGGCGAAGAGCACGGTCTTCGCCGTGTCGAGCAGCGAGGCGCGCTTCATCGCCGCCGCCATCAGCCCTCGCCCCCGCGGCCGTCGACCTCGAAGAAGGTGTACGACAGCGAGATGGTATTCACGTCCCGCGGCAGCTTCGGGTCGATGACGAACACCACCGGCAGCCGCCGGCTCTCGCCGGCCGCGAGCGTCTGGTGGCGGAAGCAGAAGCACTCGATCTTCTTGAAGTATTCGCCGGCGAACTGCGGGCCGAAGCTCGCGATCGCCTGGCCGGTCACCGGGGTCGCCCGCTCGTTCACCACCTCGTACTCGACGGTGGTGACCTGGCCGGGATGCACCTCGACGTGGTTGACCAGCGGCTTGAAGCGCCAGGGCAGGCGGCCGTGCGAGTTGGAATCGAGCTCGATGGTCACCGTGCGGCTCGCATCCACCTGCGAGTTGGCCGGCGAAGCGCCGGTCTCGCCGAAGGAGTTCACTCCCCAGGCGGCGCAGATCCTGTAATAGAAGGGAACGAGCGCATAGCCGAAGCCGAACATCGCCACCGCGACGATCGCCAGGCGGACCATCAGCCGGCGGTTTTCGGCGACGATGCTCATGGGCCGAGCAGCCAGAACTTGACGATGATGCCGAAGAAGAACGCGGCCGCGACGGTGGCGAGGATCATCGCGGTCTTGAGATTCCGGCTCACTTCACCAGGGGCGGCGTTTCGAACGAGTGATACGGCGCCGGCGTCGGCAGGTGCGTCCACTCGAGCGAATCGGCGCCTTCCCACGGATTCTGCGGCGCCTTCTCGCCCCGCTTGAGCGTCGTGAAGAGGTTGTAGAGGAAAAGGAACTGCGTCAGCGCGAAGCCCAGCGCACCGATCGACGAAATCTCGTTCCAGGTCTGGAACATGAGCGGGTAGTCGGGGATGCGCCGCGGCATGCCGGCCATGCCGAGGAAGTGCTGGACGAAGAAGATCATGTTGAAGAAGACCAGCGTCAGCCAGAAGTGCCACTTGCCGAGCGTCTCGTTGTACATCCGGCCGGTCCACTTCGGCAGCCAGAAGTAGATGCCGGCGAAGGCGGCGAACATGGCGCCGGCGACCATCACGTAGTGGAAGTGCGCCACCACGTAGTAGGTGTCCTGGAGCTGGATGTCGACCGGCACCAGCGAGAGCACGAGCCCGGTGAAGCCGCCGAGGGTGAACATGAAGAGAAACCCGCACGCCCACAGCATCGGCGTCTCGAAGCTGAGCGAGCCCTTCCACATCGTGGACACCCAGTTGAACACCTTGACGCCGGTGGGCACCGCGATGAGGGTGGTCGCGTACATGAAGAAGAGCTGGCCGGTCACCGGCATGCCGACGGTGTACATGTGGTGCGCCCAGACGATGAACGAGAGGATCGCGATCGCCGAGGTGGCGTACACCATCGACGCGTAGCCGAACAGCGGCTTGCGCGAGAAGGCCGGGATCACCTGCGAGACCACGCCGAACGCGGGCAGCGCGATGACGTAGACCTCGGGATGGCCGAAGAACCAGAAGATGTGCTGGTAGAGCACCGGGTCGCCGCCGCCCGCGGCGTTGAAGAAGGTGGTGCCGAAGTGCCGGTCGGTGAGGGTCATGGTCACGGCGCCGGCGAGCACCGGCATCACCGCGACCAGCAGGTACGCGGTGATGAGCCACGTCCAGACGAACAGCGGCATCTTCATCATGGTCATCCCCGGCGCGCGCATGTTGAGGATGGTGGTGATGATGTTGATCGAGCCGAGGATCGAGCTCATGCCGAGGATGTGCACGGCGAAGATGGTGAAGTCCATGCCGATGCCCTGCTGCACGGTGAGCGGCGCATACAGCGTCCAGCCGGTGCCCGGCGCGCCGCCCGGCATGAAGTAGGCAAGGATCAGCAGCGTCGCGGCGAAGGGCAGCAGCCAGAACGACCAGTTGTTCAGCCGCGCGAACGCCATGTCGGGCGCGCCGATCATCATCGGGATCTGCCAGTTCGCGAAGCCGACGAACGCCGGCATGATCGCGCCGAAGATCATGATCAGGCCGTGCGAGGTGACGAGCGAGTTGTAGAAGTCGGGGTTCAGGTATTGCAGCCCCGGATGGAACAGCTCGAGGCGGATGGCGAGCGCCATCATGCCGCCGACGAAGAACATGAAGCCGGCGAACCACAGGTACATCGTGCCGATGTCCTTGTGGTTGGTGGTGGTGACCCAGCGCATGAGGCCGCTGTAGCCGCCGTGGTGGTCGCCGTGGCCGTGCTCGTGTCCGTGGCCGTGGGTGTCGACGATTGCGCTCATGATCTTTCCTTTGCCCCTATTTGTGCCGCGCCTTGACTTCGGCCGGCTGCACGATGCCCGACTTGTTCCCCCAGGAATTGCGCTCGTAGCTGATCACCGCGGCGATCTCGGTGTCGGAAAGCTGCTTGCCGAACGGCGCCATGGCGGTGCCCGGCCGGCCGTTCAGCACCGTGTCGATGTGCCCTTCCTTCGGCCCGTTCACGGTCTTCGAGCCGGCGAGCGGCGGGAAGGCGGGCGGCGTGCCCTTGCCATTTGCCTGGTGGCAGGCGACGCAATTGGCCGCGTAGACCTTCTCGCCGCGCGCGACCAGCTCCTGCGGCTGCCACTGCTTGTTCACGTCCTCGGCCTGGGCGAGGAGCGCCTTCTTCTGCGCGCCCACCCACTGGCTGTAGTCCTCCGGCGAGACGACGCGCACGACGATCGGCATGAAGCCGTGCTCCTTGCCGCAGAGCTCGGCGCACTGGCCGCGGAAGGTGCCGACCTGGTCGGCGCGGAACCAGGTGTCGCGCACGAAGCCGGGGATCGCATCCTGCTTCACGCCGAAGGCGGGCACCCACCAGGAGTGGATGACGTCGGCGCCGGTCGTGATGATGCGGATCTTCTTGCCCATCGGCACAACCAGCTCGTGGTCGACCTCGAGGA
>DASQYN010000257.1:0-4886 GCA_035639215.1 Burkholderiales bacterium | reverse complement strand
TTCGGCGAGCGATTGCGCAATCTCCATCGCCGCCGGCAGCGGCGGCTCGGCGAGACGGTTGAAGAAGCCCCAGGCAAGGCCTGCCTCGGCGCTCATCGAGCACCCGGTATAGAGCAGCTCCGCGGCGCGCCCCTGGCCGATGATCCGCGGCAGCATGGCGCAGGCGCCCATGTCGCAGCCGGCCAGGCCGACGCGCACGAAGAGGAACGCCGTCTTCGCCTGCGGCGAGGCGACGCGCAGGTCGCACGCCATGGCGAGGATCGCTCCGGCGCCGGCGCACACGCCGTCGACCGCGGCGACGAGCGGCTGCGGGCAGTGACGCATCGCCTGCACCACGGCACCGGTCATGCGCGTGAACTCGAGGAGCTGCGGCATGCTCATCCGGGTGAGCGGACCGATGATCTCGTGGACGTCGCCGCCGGAGCAGAAGTTGCCGCCTTCGCCGCGCAGGACGATCGCCTTTATGGAATTTTCCGCTTTCAAGGCAGCGAAGAAATCGCGCAGCTCCGCGTAAGAATCGAAGGTCAGCGGATTCTTGCGCTCGGGACGGTTCAGCGTGATGACGCCGACCCCGCCCTCGGTGCGCCAAAGGAAATGCTTCGGCTCCCTCATTCGACCACCGCCACGGCATGGCTCTTCACCTTGGCGAGCAGCTTGAGCAGGTCGTCCTGCTCCTTGCCGCTCACGCCGGCGAAGAGCTCGACCAGCCATTCCTCGTGCTCGCGCGCCATTTCGGCGAAGCTCTTCTCGCCCGAGCGGGTGAGGCGGATGCGGAAGGCGCGCCGGTCGGCGGGCTCGTCGAGGCGCTCGACCAGGCCTTCCTTCTCGAGCTGATCGACGATCGCCGTGACATTGCCGCCGGTGACCATGAGGAGCTCCGAGAGCTCGTTCATCTTCAGCCCCTCGGGGTGGCGCTCGAGCTGTGCCATCAGGTCGAAGCGCGGCAGGGTCGTGCCGAAGCGGCTGCGCAGCCGGTAGCGCACCACGCGCTCGATCATCTGCGTGCAGGTCAGAAGGCGCAGCCAGGTTCGCAGGACGCGATGGTCCCCGGCGCGCGCTATGGTCTCTCGGTCTGCCACGGCGATGTGCTATAAGCCTGAATAGATCAAGCTTAAAGCATATTGCCAGTGTGTGACAAGGCTACCGAGGCGCTGCTTCTGGCTTCGGTGGCAGCTTGCTGATGACGTAGGCGTTATGTGCGGCGGCGGCACAGGTGATGCCGTTCACCGCGACGAGGACGCCTTCGGAGATCTCGTCGTAGTACTTCAGCGCCACCAACGTGACGCCGGCTTTGGCGGCGATGAAGCCGACCGGCCCGAGCGCGCCGAGAAGCGCGGCAACGAAGGGATTGCGCTCCTTGGCGCCGCGCTGCACCCCCTGCAGGGTCGTTACGGCATCGGCCGCCTGGCAGACCACCACGGCTTCTTTGCTCGCGAGCGCCGCGCACCCCGTTAGCGCGGCCGCGGCGAGAAGCGCTATTACGCCTTGCGGAGGAAGTCGAAATCGCAGCCGTGTTCCGCCTGGAGCACGTGCTCCATGTAGAGCTTGCCGTAGCCGCGGCTCGGCGTCGCTGCCGGCCGCATCCAGCTCGCTTTCCTCTTCGCCAGCTCCGCCTCGGGAACGCGCAAGTCGATCTTCCGTTCGCGCACCGAGAGGCGGAGGCGATCGCCGTTCCTCACCAGCGCGAGCGGGCCGCCGGCCGCCGCCTCCGGCGACACGTGAAGGACGATCGTGCCGTACGCGGTGCCGCTCATGCGCGCGTCGGAGATGCGCACCATGTCCTTCACGCCAGCGCGGGCGAGCTTGGCCGGAATCGGCAGGTAGCCCGCCTCCGGCATCGCATACCCCGAGGTCGGCCCAGCGTTCTGCAGCACCAGGAAGTCGTCGGGCGTCACGTCGAGCGAAGGGTCGTCGATCCGCGCGGCGAGATCATCGAGCGAGGTGAAAACCACGGCGCGGCCTTCCTTCTCGAAGAGCTTCGCGTCGGCGGCGGAGCGCTTGAGGATCGCGCCGCTCGGCGCGAGCGAGCCGAAAAGTGCGACCAATCCGCCTTCCTTGGAGAGAGGCTCGGAGAGCGGCTTCACGACGGCTCGATCGACCCAGAGCGGTTCCCGGTCCAGGCGCTCGCCGAGGGTGATGCCGGCGACCGTCATGCACTCGAGATGCAGGAGCGGCTTGAGCTCGCGCAGCACCGCGCCGACGCCGCCGGCCGCGTAGAGATCGGACATGTAGTGCTGCCCGGTCGGCTTGAGATCGACGAGCACCGGCGTGCCATCGGAGAGCTCGTTCAGCCGCCGCAGATCCACGGCAATCCCGGCCCGGCCGGCGATGGCGGTGAGATGGATGATGGCGTTGGTCGAGCCGCCGATCGCAAGCAGGACGCGCAGGGCGTTCTCGACCGACTTCTCGGTGACGATTTCGCTCGGCCGAATCGGCGCGCGTGCGAGCTCGACCGCGCGTTTGCCGCTCGCCTCGGCGGCGCGCAGCCGGTCGGCGTGCACGGCGGGGATGGCGGCCGTGCCGGGAAGCGCCATGCCCAGCGCTTCGGCGAGGGAGGCCATCGTCGAGGCGGTGCCCATCACCGCGCAAGTGCCGGCGGTAGTCGCCAGGTTTCCTTCGATCGTCTCTATTTCCGCCGCATCCACCTTGCCCGCCCGATGCAGGGCCCAGAATCGCCGGCAATCGGTGCACGCGCCGAGGCGCTCGCCATGAAACGAGGCCGGCATCATCGGCCCGGCGAGGAGCTGCACCGCCGGAACGTCCGCCGACGCCGCCCCCATCAGCTGCGCCGGCACCGTCTTGTCGCAGCCGCCGACCAGCACCACGGCGTCCATCGGCTGCGCGCGGATCATTTCCTCGACGTCCATCGACATCAGGTTGCGGAACATCATCGAGGTGGGGCTGAGGAACACTTCGCCCAGGGAGACGGTCGGGAATTCCAGGGGCAGGCCGCCCGCGGCGAGCACGCCGCGCTTCACGGCCTCGATGAGCTCCGGAAAGTGGCGGTGACAGTTGTTGAAGCCGCTCTTCGAGTCCGCGATACCGACGACCGGACGCTCAAGCATCTCGCCCGAGTAGCCCATGCTTTTGGCGAAGGAGCGGCGCAGGTAAAGCGAGAACGCCGGGTCACCGTAGTTCGTCAGTCCGCGGCCCAAGCCGCGCGGCGCCTTTTTCATGGTCTCAGGAGTTATCCACTACCGGGGTGATGTAGATCTCCACGCGACGATTCGCGCGGCGCCCCGCTTCGGTGCCGTTGCTCTC
This sequence comes from Burkholderiales bacterium, assembly GCA_035639215.1. Taxonomy (GTDB): domain Bacteria; phylum Pseudomonadota; class Gammaproteobacteria; order Burkholderiales; family SG8-39; genus SCGC-AG-212-J23. The sequence goes on along the minus strand of DASQYN010000257.1, from coordinate 1,625 downwards.
GATGGGAAAGCTCTCGCCTTTGCCGACAGTCAAGAGCCGGGCCGCGTTCATCTGGCGCGACTCGAGATAGCTCGCCACGGCGAGCGCGCGCCGCTCGGAGAGCTTCTCGTTATATTGCGCGGTGCCGACGTTGTCGGTATGCCCGGCGACCGTCAGCGTCGTCTTGCCGTAGCGCACGAATACCTCCGCCACCTTGTCCATGGTGCTGTGAAAGCTCGACTTGATGTCCGAGGAATTGGTGTCGAAGGCGGTCTGGCTGGTCATGGTGATGCGCACCACGTCGTTCGCCAGTTTCTCGACGCGCGCCTCGCCGGAAGAGATCTCGGGGGCGAGATACTTTTGCAGGTCGCGCCGCTGGTTGTCCATGTAGGCGCCCACCGCTGAGCCGGCGACGCCGCCGCCGATCACGCCGATCAGCGCGCCTTTCGTGCGGTCCTTCTTGTAGGCGACCGCGCCGATGACCGCGCCGCCGGCCGCGCCGATCAGCGCGCCCTTCTCGCTGTCGGTAAGCGGCGCGCCGCGCTCGCCCATGACGCAGCCACCGAGCGCCACGCTACCGGCCAGGACGACCACCAGAAATCGATGCATTTTCCTTATCTCCTTTCGTATTCACTGCGCAAAAGCCGCGCGCCTTCCGCCATGGCGCACATTTTCGCGAACGCCACGTCGCGCGGCAGGTATTTCATGCCGCAATCGGGCGCGACGATCACATCCTCCGCCTTCACGTACGGCAGCGCCCGCTTGAGGCGCGCGGCGACCTGCTGCGGCGTCTCGACAGCCGGGTCGGAAAGATCGATGCAGCCCACCAGGACCTTCTTTCCCGCGAGCTCGCGCAGCACCGAGCAGTCGAGGTTCGACTGAGCAGTCTCGATCGAGACCTGCTGCACCGGCGAGCCGGCGAGCTCGGGCAGGAACGAATACCCCGACGGCCGCTCGTGAATGATCGCGGCATAGCCGAAACAGATATGCACCGCCGTTGCGCCATCGACGCCCTCGAGCGCCGCGTTCAGCGCTTTCAATCCGTATTCGCGCGCCTTCTCGGGGCGCGCCTGCATGTAGGGCTCGTCGATCTGCACGATGTCCGCGCCGGCGGCGAACAGCTCGCGAATCTCCTGGTTCACCGCGACCGCGTAGTCCATGGCCGCTTCGGCGGCCGACGGGTAATAGTCGTTTTGCGCCTGTTGCGACATGGTGAACGGACCGGGTAGCGTGATCTTGGTCTTCCGGCTCGTGTTGCGTTTCAGGAACAACAGATCTTCCACCTCGACGGCGCGCTTGCGGCGGATGCGGCCGACGATGCGCGGCACCGGATTGGGGTGCCCGGAGCGGTCGAGCGCCGTGCCCGGATGGTCGACGTCGACGCCCTCCAGCGCGGTGGCGAAGCGGTTGGAATAGCTCTCGCGTCGGGTTTCGCCGTCGGTGATGATGTCGAGGCCAGCCGCCTCCTGGGCGCGGATGGCGAGGCGCGTCGCGTCGTCCTGGGCTTCCGCGAGATAGGGCTCCGCAATGCGCCAGAGCTCCTTCGCGCGTACCCGGGGCGGAAAGCGGCCGGCCAGGCGCTTGCGGTCGATCAGCCACTCGGGCTGGGGGTAGCTGCCGACGAGGGTGGTGGGAAATAGCATGCT
>DASQYN010000256.1:0-2269 GCA_035639215.1 Burkholderiales bacterium | reverse complement strand
ACCCAAGGTAGGAGCCACGTGCGGGAAAGCCGCTCGCGTGGATCTGTGCGGGGGGCGCTCGGCAACGGGCGTCCCTACCGCGATAACGGTGCGTCAATCAGGATGAGAAGAAGCAGCCGGGTTTGAGCATGATTGTCGCTGGCGAGGGGCTTGGCAAGGGCTGATTGACGCGGAGCGACAAACAGGGTGCCGAAGTGTCGATCGGCGTCGGAGAGTGACCCCCGGATCGGCGTCCAAAATTGATGGGGTGGACGGCGCCCCGAACGGCATCGAAGGTGCCAAGACGGGCGTCGTTGGAACCCCATCTGAGGAGAGCCGTCCATGGGCAAGTTTAGCGGAAGTCTGGCGTCTGTCACGCGGGTGGGGCTCGACCTTGCGAAGAATGTCTTTCAGGTTCACTGCGTCGACGCGGAGGGAAAAGTGGTTGCGGCGCGCAAGTTGCGGCGTGGGTCTGTGATCGAGTTTTTCAAGGGGCTGCCGGTCTCCGTCGTGGCGATGGAAGCCTGTTCGACTTCGCATCATTGGGGTCGCCAGCTCGCCGCGTTGGGGCATGAGGTCAGGCTGATCCCTCCGGCGCATGTGAAGCCGTATGTGCGGCGCAACAAAACCGACGCCGCCGACGCGGCGGCGATCTGCGAGGCGGCGCTGCGGCCCGAGCAGCGCTTTGTGCCTTTGCGATCGGTCGAGAACCAGGCGGCGGTGATGCGTCACCGGGTTCGCGAACAGCTTGTCGAGCAGCGCACGGCGCTTCTGAACGCGCTACGCGGCCATCTGGGCGAGGTCGGGGTTATCGCGCCGCAGGGAGCGCAGCATGCTTACCGGTTGATCCCGCTCATCGAGAATGGCTTCGACGAAAACGGCGAGGTCGTGGTTTGCGAGAGCGTACGCGCAGCCCTCGCGCCCTTGGCCAAGCAGATCGAAGCGATCAATGCCCACTTGGCGGCGATCGACGCGGAACTCGCAGCGACGACCAAGTCCGACGAAAAGGCCAAGGCGCTCGTGACAGTTCCCGGCGTCGGCCCGGTGATCGCCTCCGCCATCGTGGCGACGGTCGGCGACATCTCGTCATTCGCGAGCGGACGCGAGTTTGCCGCTTTTCTTGGCCTCACGCCGCGACAGCATTCGAGTGGCGGCAAGCAACGATCCGGAGGCGTCAGCAAGATGGGCGATCGATACCTGCGCAAGCTCCTGGTCGTCGGCGCGACGTCGGCGCTCAGTCACGCGGCCGGGCACAACGATGCGCTGCGGCGCTGGGCCAAGGACCTGCTCGAGCGCAAGGCAGGCTCCAACAAATACGCCTTCAAGCTCACTGCCGTCGCGCTCGCCAACAAGCTGGCGCGCATCGTGTTCGCGATCCTGCGATCGGGCAAGGCTTACGACGACCGTCCGGTCGCGGCCTGAACACAAAGAAGGCTCGGCGGGGAAGAGCTTCGCCGCCAAGCCTCCAGATGATCGAATCGAGGGCGACCGAGGAATGATGTGAGCCAACGGACAGGTTCTGAAAGCCCGCCAAAGGGTCGGCGCCGATGCGAGCGCGTAAAATTGATGGGGCGAGGAACCAAGCGGACCAATCATCAGGGCCAGCAGGGCAAGCTTTCCTGCGTCGACAGGCCGGAGACATGACCGCACCCGAGACGTTCACGAAACCCAAGGAATCCCTTGACTCGGGGCGCCGTCCAGACATGACCCCCCTTTGTGAAGGGCGCGGACGGTAGCGCTCGCCCCGGCGGAGCTGGTCGGGGTTGCGCAGCCGGGGCGAGCGCGGGTTGACGAGGAGCTTTTGATCGAAGGAGCCGGCGCGGTCAGCGCCGGCTCTGCGCGGAGAGCGGACGTAGCGCGGGTCAATCTCGGCCGAAGCCTCGGGGCGGAACGACGGCCTGGAGTTCGGTGAGGTCGAGGTCGCAGATCACCTGCAACGCGTCGGCGGTGGCGCTGTCCTGGAGGCTCTCCGGCAAAGTTTCCAGCCAGGCGGCATACTGACCCTGCAACGTGATCAGCTCGGAGACAGCGTCGCGCCAACGCTTGGCGCGACTGCGATGATCAAGGGGTCGCCGGATGCGGACTGCCGGCGTCCCGGAGGCGCGAGCGGCCCGACGGCGGGCCTGGCGCTCGGCATCGGTCATCGGTTTCTCGCCGATCGGCTTCCGCGGCATGGGTCTACTCCGAAGCGTGACGTCACGAAATCCAGGGTCATAAAGACAAGGCTCAGGCGCGGTTCTTGAAGCGCCAGCTTTCGTTTCCGGTCTCGACGATGTCGCAGTGGTGGGTA
>DASQYN010000255.1:0-4446 GCA_035639215.1 Burkholderiales bacterium | reverse complement strand
GAGGTCGCAGGCCGCGAGATGCTCGAACAGGTTGTGCACATAGGGCCTCACTTCCAGCCCTTCCATCTTCGGAAACCTGTCGACCGCCAGCCTCGGCCCCGCCACCAGCATCAGGCGCAGCTCAGGGACTTGGCGCTTCATGCGCGGGAACGCCTGCGCAATTTTCTCGAGCAGCGGCCTGCCGACCGCCGTGCCGCCGACCGCGGCGATGACGATCTTTTCGCCTTGTCGGTACCCCAGCCTGGCGCGCAGCTTCTCCGTATCGGCAAAGCTCGCCGGATCGAAGGGCAGGGCATAGCCGGCATAGGAAAAGTTGCGGTCGGTCCACTCGCGGATCGACGGCAGCCCGGGGCCGAAGGGCTGCTCGGTCACATCCTCCGGATTGCCGACATAGATGGCGGCGTCGCGCATGTACGGGAAGCGCGCCACGTGCTCGATGTCGTCGGCGTTGCGATCCGCGCAGAGGAACGCCTCGCGTTCATCATCCTGCATCGGCAGGCAGCCGACGAAGTCGGTGAGGAAGACGAACGGCTGGCGCTTGAGCTCCGGGTTCTCGTGGTAGTAGTAGTCGACGTCCCAAGATTCGTCGCCGATCACGAGGTCGTAGTGACTCTCGTCCATGAGATCGGCGAAGGTCATGAAGTTCGCGACCATGACCTCGTCCATGGTGCGCAGCGCGAAGAAGGCGTGCAGGTCGTGCTCGCCGGCGCAGCGCTCGAAGTGGCGGCTCTCGTTCGCCAGGCGCTGCGTGATCGGATGCACGCGCTCACCTTCCTGCTCGAGGTAGCGCGCCGCCGGGTCGACCGTGAACCAGTCGATGTCGAGGTCGGGCGCGAGCTTCCTCAGCTCGCGCGCGATGGCGAGGTCGCGCTGTACATGACCGAGGCCGATCGGGCTGGAGATGAAGAGCGCCTTCTTCCGGCGGCTCATGGCGCGCGCCCACACCGGCGTGCGCGGCCGGCCCTCGACGAAGTCGCGCACCGCCTGGTTGAAGACCACCGGGTCGCGCGCCGCGGTGATGTGCCCGCCGCCGCCGATCGTGAGCAGGCGCGCGCCGGGCACGAGCTCGGCGATCTCCTTGCCCTTGCCGTGGAACACGCGGCGGTCCTGCTCGCCGTGAATCACCAGGGTCGGGCACTTCACCTTGCGCGCCGCCTCGCGCACGTCGCTGCCGAGCCAGCCGTTCCTCGCCCAGTCCACCGTCTCGCCGCTCGTCGCCCAACCGTAGCGCACCGCGTCCTCGTAAGGCTTGGTGGAATGCGGCTCGGTGAAGACCAGGCTGCCGAAGAACCAGTCGAGGTAGCCCGGCCACTCGGCGCGCATCTTCTCGCCTTCCGCGCGCACCTTCTCGGCGATCTTCGGATCGTCGATCTTCGCGTCGGCGTAGCCGCCAGCGACGATCACGTGGGTGGCGCGCTCCGGATGCTCGCCGGCGAGGCGCAGGACAGTCATCGCGGTCGCCGAGATGCCGATCAGCGCCGCCTTGTCGGCGCCCGCCGCGTCGAGCACGGCGATGAAATCGTTGTAGTACTCCTCGAAGCGGTAGGCGTCCTGCCCGCGCGGGCGATCGGAGCGGCCGTTGCCGCGCGCATCCATGGTGACCACGCGGAAGTGCTGCGAGAGATAAGGCACCGTGGCCTTCAGCACCTGCGAATGCGTGATCTGGAAGATCGGCGCGAAGGCGATCCACGGCCCGCGGCTGCCCCACACCGCGTACCAGCTCTTCACGCCGTCGCGCTCGACGAAGCCTTCGCGCACCGGCTGCACCGTGTCGTAGGGCAGGCGCTCGGCCTCGGGCACTCGCCCCGGCTCGGGCAGCTCGCCGACCACGGTACGGAATCGCTCGGGAATCTTCATGCCTTCCTCCGCTTCGCCCTGGCCTTCTTCGCGGCCAGCTTGTCGAGGTCTTCGAGCAGCTTCTGCATCGCATCCAGCGCGGCGCGGTGCGGCAGCCGGTCCTCGGGAGCGCCGAGCAGGTCGGCGAATTCCATGCCGAGCCAGAACTCCGAGATCCAGGTGGCGATGATCTCGGCGCTGAACGGCGCCGGCAGCCGCACGCCGCATTGCCTGAGCACGGCGAGCGCCTCGGTGACGCCTTCGAGCACCACCTGCTTCCAGGCGAGGATGCGCGGCAGGAACTTCTCGCGCAGACCTGCGTTCGAGAGGCTCGCCGCCCAGAGCTCGGCCTGCATGCGCACGAAGCCGGAGGCCAGGTCGCTTTTGTAGAACTCGCGCGCCTGCGCCCACTTCTCGGCGAAGCCGCCGGGTGCGCGGTACATCTCGTGCTGGCGCTCGAGGAGCTGGCGGTTCGCCTCGTCGAGCACGGCGATGACCAGCTGCTCCTTGCTGCGGTAGTGGTAATTGATGAGCGCGTGGTTGACGCCGGCGTCGCGGGCGATTTCGCGCATGCTGAGCGCGGCGTAGCCTTCGCGCGCGAGGCGCCGGAAGGCGGACTCGAGGAGCTTCGCTTTCGTTTCGCCGAGGTCGGCCTCGGCGAGCAGGCGCGGCGGTGCCTTATCCACTCTGTACCCTTGGTTTAAACGACAGGTTTAACCAGTCGTTCAAATCCTAGGCCAAGCGCCGCGGCACTGTCAACCCCTGCCGTTCAGCTCGACGGTTTGGGCTTCAGTCCGGCGCGGCTCAGCACCGCGGCCCACTTCGCGACCTCGGCGCGGATGAAGGCGTCGAACGCCTCGGGCGTGTTACCGACCAGCTCGAGCCCCTGCCCGGCGAGGCGCGCCTTCATCTTCGGATCGCGCGCGATCTTCGCCACCTCGGCCTGCAACCGGTCGATCACGGGGCGCGGCGTGCGCGCCGGCGCGGCGATGCCGTACCAGCCGTACACCTCGTAGCCCGGCAGGCCGCTCTCGGCGAGCGTCGGGATGTCGGGCGCTACCGCGGCGCGCGTGCGGCCGGTGACGGCGAGCGCCTTCAGCTTCCCGGACTTCACGTGCGGCAGCGCGCTCACGTTGGAGACGAACATGAGCGGGATGTGGCCGGCGATCAGATCGGTCAGCGCGGGCGCCGTGCCCTTGTAGTACACCGCCGTGAGATCGGTGCCGCTCATCATCTTGAAGAGCTCGCCGGCGAGATGCGGCGCGCTGCCGGAATCGGACGCACCGTAGTCCAGCTTGCCAGGCTGCGCCTTCGCCAGCTCGATCAGCTCTTTCAAGTTGTTCGGCTTGAAGGATGGATGCGCGAGCAGCACCATCGACTGCCAGCCGACCATCGACACCGGCGCGAAGTCGCGCAGCGTGTCGTACGGCAGGCTCGCCATCAGCGTCGCGTTGGTGGCATGCGTGATGTAGATGAAGGCGAGCGTGTAGCCGTCGGGCGCCGACTTCGCCACCGCCTCGGTGGCGATGACCGCGCTCGCGCCCGGCCGGTTCTCGACGACCACCGGCTGGCCGAGCGCCTCCGAAAGGTCGGGCGCGACCGCGCGCGCCACCGTGTCGGTCGGCCCGCCCGGCGGCACGCCGACCATCAGCTTCACCGGCCGCGACGGATAGCTCTGCGAAAACGCACCCTGAGCGACCAAGGCGAGCGCAAACAGAAGCGCTCTCACAGCGACACCTTGGTCAGCACCTGCCGCTCGCGCGAGGCGAGCAGCGGCACCGCCTCGGCGAGGTACTTCTTGAAATGCGCCGTCGCCTGGTGCGCCTCGAACGCCTTCTCGTCGTCGTACACCTCGAACAGCACGACTTTCGCCTTGTCCTTCGGATCGACCAGCACCTCGAACTGGCGGCAGCCCGGCTCCTTGCGCGCCGCCCGGGCGTTCTCGCCCAGCGCCTTCATGAAGCGATCGACGTTCTCCGACTTGATGCGGACGTTCACCAGCAGCACGAAGCTCATGCCTCCTCCTCCTTTGCGCTAATCTAACCGCAGGGAGAAAGGAAAACCATGGAAACGACGCCGCCGCGGCTGCTCATCCCGGGCCTGCGCCCGTTCTACGCCTGGGCGGAGCCGATCTCCTGGGCGCTTATCCGGCTGACGGTCGGCCTGATGATCCTGCCGCACGGCATCGACAAGCTCTCGATGGGTCTCGAGAAGACGGCGCAGATGGCCTTCGTCCGCCGCGGCATCCAGCCCGCGGAGCCGCTCGCCGTGGTCATCATGGTCCTCGAGACCCTCGGTGGCCTCTGCGTCGCGCTCGGGCTCTTCACGCGCTTCTGGGCCGCGGCGATCGCGATCGAGATGTTCGTGATCGTCTATCTCTACTTCCCGAAGTTCGGCTGGACCGGCCCCGGCTACGAGTACACGCTGATGTGGGGCCTCGTCATGCTCGCGGTCGCCCTGCGCGGCGGCGGCCCTTACTCCCTCGACCACGCGATCGGCAAAGAGCTCTAAAGCAGGGATAGGGCTCTAAACCAGGGACAGACCACGTTTTTCCGTTGGTATAATCCCGTCCCTCGCGCCCGTAGCTCAGTTGGATAGAGTACCTGGCTA
>DASQYN010000254.1:0-3759 GCA_035639215.1 Burkholderiales bacterium | reverse complement strand
CGCGCGAGATCGGATAGGCGAAGCGGAACTTCTCGGAGAGCAGCCGGCGGTAGGCCTCGACATGGCGCGCCTCGTCCATGACCTGCGTCGCGGCATAGAACTTCGCCTCGATGCCGGGCACGTCCTGGACGATGCGCGCGGCGCAGACCAGCGCGCCCTGCTCGCCGTGCAGGAATTGCGAGAGGTTGTAGACCTGGCTGTGGTAGCGCAGCTCCGACTGGCCCTTGGCGCCGATGCGTTGCCAGAAGGCGGTGCCGTGGAGCGGCAGGACCGACTCGTCCATCTGCATCGGGTCCTCGGGATCGACCGGGAGGGTCCAGTCGATGCGCTTCTCCGCGTCCCACTGCTGCGCCTTGCCCTTCGCGTAGAGCGCGAGCAGCGACTCGCTCTGCGCGTCGTAGTCCCAGGTGAACGAGATCTCGTTCGCGCCGCCGAAACGCCATTGCGTCTCTTCCACGGGGATGGCGTAGCGGAAGAGCGCGGCCACGGCTACTTGGCGAGCAGCTTCATCGCGCGTTCCAGGCCCCCGAGGGTGGTGGGGAACATGCGCCCGTTCATCAGCTCCTTGACGATGCCGATCGACTGGCGGTAGCTCCAGATCTCCTCGGGCTCCGGGTTGAGCCAGACGCACTTCGAGTAGACGTCGGTGACGCGCTTGATCCACAGCGCGCCCGGCTCCTCGTTGAAATATTCGACCGAGCCGCCCGGCTGCAGGATCTCGTAAGGGCTCATCGTCGCATCGCCGACGAAGATGACCTTGTAGTCGTGGCCGTACTTGTGGAGCAGCTCCCAGGTGCGGGTGCGCTCGGAGTGCCGGCGCCGGTTGTCCTTCCACACGAAGTCGTAGAGGCAGTTGTGGAAGTAATAGAACTCGAGGTGCTTGAACTCGGTCTTCGCCGCGGAGAAGAGCTCTTCGGCGAGCTTGATGTGGTCGTCCATCGTGCCGCCGATGTCCATCAGCATCAGCACCTTGATGGTGTTGCGGCGCTCCGGGCGCATGGCGATGTCGAGATAGGCCTTGCGCGCCGTGTTGTCGATGGTGGCGGGGAGGTCGAATTCGTCGGGGGCGCCTTCGCGAGCGAACTTTCGCAGCCTTCTCAGCGCAACCTTGATGTTGCGCGTACCGAGCTCGACCGAATCGTCCAGGTTGCGATACTCGCGCGCGTCCCACACCTTCACCGCACTGCGGTTGCGCGACTTCTCCTGGCCGATGCGCACGCCTTCGGGGTTGTAGCCGTAGGCGCCGAAAGGCGAAGTGCCGCCGGTGCCGATCCACTTCGAGCCGCCCTGGTGGCGGCCCTGCTGCTCTTCCAGCCGCTTTTTGAGAGTCTCCATCAGCTTCTCCCAGCCGCCGAGCGCCTGGATCTGCTTCTTCTCTTCCTCGGAGAGCGTGAGCTCGACCTGCTTCAGCAGCCACTCGAGCGGGATCTGCGCCTCGATCCCGGGGATGGTCTCCACGCCCTGCCAGAACTCGGCGAAGGCGCGGTCGAACTTGTCGTAGTTCGCCTCGTCCTTCACGAGCGCCGTGCGCGCTAGGTAGTAGAAGTCGTCCACCGAGGGGCCGATCACGTTCTTGTCCATCGCCTCGAGCAGCGTCAGGTACTCCTTGATGGAGACCGGCAGCTTGTGGCTCTTCAGCTTGAGGAAGAAGTCGATCAGCATGGGTCGTCAGCGCGCGTCGTTCCCGCGAAGGCAGGAACCCATTTTAGGAGATGAATCCCGAGTAGAGAGACCTTTCTGCGCGGGCGCTCTGATTCGTCAAACTAGGTCCCCGCCTTCGCGGGGACGACGTCCGGCGCGTCTCTAGTTGTTCTCCTTGAAACCGATGGCGTCGACGACTTTGTGCCACTTCGCCTGCTCGCCGGCGAGGAACTTCGCATAGTCCTCGGGCGAGCCGGGCGAAGCCACGCCGGCGACCCGGGCGTACTGCTCGACGAGCGCCGGGGACTGGAGCGCCGCCACCGCCGCGTCGTGCACCCGCTTCTGGATCGGCGCCGGCGTCGCCGCAGGGAGCACCAGGCCGTACCAGTTGTCGGAGGTGACGTTCGGATAGCCGCCTTCGGCAGTGGTGGGGACGTCGGGCAGGGCGGCGGAGCGCTGCGCGCTCGTGATCGCGAGCGCGCGCAGCTTGCCGCTGCGGATGTGCGGCAGCAGGATCGGCACGTCGAAGATGCCCATCTGCACCTGGCCGGCAAGGAGATCGGTCACCGCAGGCGCGGCGCCCTTGTACGGCACGTGCACGAGGTCGATCTTCGCCTCGGCCTTGAGCAGCTCACCGGCGAGGTGCGTGATGCTGCCGCTGCCGGCCGAGCCGAAGTTGATCTTGCCCGGATTCGCCTTGGCATAAGCGACGAATTCGGCGAGCGTCTTCGCCGGCACCGAGGGATGGATGGCCAGCACTTCCGGCACCCGCACCACGAGGGTTACCAGCGCCACGTCCTTCTTTACGTCGTAGGGAAGCCGGGCGAGCGAGTAGGGAGCGATGGAAAGCGTCGAGCCGCTGTTCAGGCCCAGGGTGTAGCCGTCGGGCGCCGACTTGAGCGCGCGGTCGACGCCGAGCACGCCGCCGACGCCGGCCACGTTCTCGACCACGACGGGCTGGCCGAGCTGGGCGCCCATGCCCTGCGCGAGCCCGCGGCCGAAGATGTCCGACGGGCCGCCGGCCGGAAAGGGAATGATCAGCCTCACCGGCTTCGCCGGATAGGCCTGCGCGAGCGCCATTGCGGGAAACAGCGCCAGGGCGAGGAACTTGAGCAATCGCATCGTTTCTCCCGTGTGGATCAGTCGCAGCGTACCGTCATTCCCCCGTCCACGACGATCTCCGCGCCGGTGATGAAGCGCGCCTGGTCGGAAGCGAGGAACAGCACGGCGTTGGCGGTGTCGCGCCCGTCGCCGGCGAAGCCGAGGGGAATGCGCTTCAGGCGGGACTTGAGCAGCGCCTCCACGTCGCCGCCGGCGCGCTGCCCGGCGAGCCGCGCCTCGACCATCGGCGTGTGGAGCTGACCCGGCACCACGCAGTTCACGCGGATGCCCTTCGGCGCGTATTGCACGGCGACGACCCTGGAGAGCTGGATCACGCCCGCCTTGGTGGCGGCGTAGGCGACCTGCGCCGCGCCGGTCCAGCGGATGCCCGAGCTCGAGGCGATGTTGACGATCGCGCCCGAGCCCTGCCGCTCCATCACCGGCAGGACATGCTTGCAGGCGAGGAACACGCTCTTCAGATTCTGATCGACCTGCGCGTCCCACACTTCCTCGCTCATCTCGACCGGCCCGCCCGCCGCCGAGCCGCCGACGTTGTTGACGAGGATGTCGACGCGGCCGAAGCGGGCGAGGCACTTCTCGACCATCTCCGCCACGGCAGCGCCGTCCGTGACGTCGCAGAGATGCGTCCTCATCGTGCCGCCGGCGCGGGCTACCGTCTCCTTAAGGCTCGCTTCGTCCCTGTCGACGGCGAAGACCCTGGCGCCTTCCTCCGCGAAGCGCACCGCGGTGGCGCGGCCATTGCCCCAGCCGGGACCGACCGAGCCGGCACCAGTGACGATGGCCACTCGGTTGTGGAATCTTTTGGCGGGCTCGCCCACGATCGCGCTGACCGCTACTGCGCTTCGCTCAAATACCGCTCGAGCGGCGCAACGACTTCGCCGCGGCGCAGCGGCACGCACTGCGCCGGGAAATCCTGGCGGAAAGTGCCGCCGTGGTCGAGCACGCGATCGATGAAGATGCGCAGGCGCCCCATGGCCCCGGTCGGCAGGTCGTGCA
>DASQYN010000253.1:0-3162 GCA_035639215.1 Burkholderiales bacterium | reverse complement strand
CGGCCGAGAAGCCGCGCGCGTCGAGCAGCGCCACCGCGAGCGCGTCGCCGAGCGCGAGCGCGGCGGTGGTGCTCGCGGTGGGCGCGAGGTTGAGCGGACAGGCCTCCTGCGCGACGCGCGCGTCGAGGTGCACGTCGGCGGCGCGCGCGAGCGCCGACTCGGCGTTGCCGGTCATCGCGATGAGCCTCGCGCCGCGGCGCTTCACCAGCGGCACGATGTCGACCAGCTCCTCGCTGCTACCGGAATAGGAGATGGCGATGAACACGTCGCCCGCCTCGATCATGCCGAGGTCTCCGTGGCTCGCCTCCGCCGGGTGCACGAAGTACGCGGGCGTGCCGGTGCTCGACATCGTCGAGGCGATCTTGCGCGCGATGTGGCCCGACTTGCCGATGCCGCTCACGACGACGCGGCCACGGCGCCCATGGATGAGCTCGACCGCCGCGACGAAGCGCTCGTCGAGGCGCTCGGCGAGCGAGCGCAGGGCGTCCGCCTCGATGGCGAGGACGCGGCGCGCCAGGTCGAGCTGGCTTTCCCGGGCCGATTTGCTTTCCGGCGCCTTGAGCGGCGCTGCCTTTATCATCGTCCGCAGTATAAACCCGCTTGTCTGGAGCCATGGACCCGGGCGTCTCCCTGCAGTCGGTGCTGGTGCTGCTCGCGAGCACGGTGCTCGCCCTGGCGATCTGCCGGCGGCTGCGGCTGCCCACGCTGGTCGGCTATCTGCTCACCGGCCTGGCGCTGGGACCGCACGCGCTCGGCCTCGCTTCCAACCAGGAAGAGACGCAGCGGCTCGCCGAGTTCGGCGTGGTGTTCCTCATGTTCTCCGTCGGCCTCGAATTCAGCCGCGGCAAGCTCTTCGCGCTGCGCCGCGTCGTCTTCGGTCTCGGCCTCGCGCAGGTGCTGCTGGGCGTGCTGGCCGCCGTCGGCGTGGCGCTCGCGCTCGGCGCGTCGTGGCAGGCGGGCGCGGCGCTCGGTGGCATCGCCGCCATGTCCTCGACGGCGATCGTCTCGAAGCTCCTCAGCGAGCGCGGCGAGCTCGAGACCGCGCACGGCCGCCACGTGCTTGGCGTGCTGCTCTTCCAGGATCTCGCCGTGGTGCCGCTGCTCGTGCTGCTGCCCGCGCTCGGGCATCCGGCCGGCGGCCTCGGGCTGGCGCTCGCCGCCGCCCTCGGCAAGGCCGCGGCGGCGCTCGTGCTGGTAGTGATCGTCGGCCCGCCGGTCATGCGCGGCTGGCTCGGCCTGGTGGCGCGACTGCGCTCGAGCGAGCTTTTCGTGCTTAACGTGCTGCTCGTCACGCTGCTCCTCGCTTTCGTCACCGGGATGGCGGGGCTGTCGCTGGTGCTCGGCGCCTTCCTCGCCGGTATGCTGATCGCCGAGACCGAGTACCGCTACCAGGTCGAAGAGGACATCCAGCCGTTCCGCGACGTGCTGCTCGGGTTGTTCTTCGTCACGGTCGGCATGCTGCTCGACCTGCATCAAGTGTTCGGCCAGTGGGCATTGGTGCTGGCTTTCTTCGTGACGCTCGTCGGCGTGAAAGGCGCGCTGATCAGTGGGCTCGCGCGCGGCTTCGGCGACCCGGCCGGCACGGCGCTGCGCGTCGGTCTCGCGCTCGCCCAGGCGGGCGAGTTCGGCTTCGTCCTGCTGCCGCTCGCGGGCGGGCTGGTGCCGGCGGGCGTGCTGCAGGCGCTGCTCGCGGCGATGATCCTCTCGATGCTCGCCACGCCGTTCGTCATCGCCGCGAGCGATCGCATCGTGCTTCGGCTGTCGCGCTCGGAATGGATGCTGCGCTCGCTCGAGCTGCATCGCGTCGCCGCGCAGTCCATCCAGGCCGAGCGGCACGTCATCATCCTTGGCTACGGACGCAATGGGCAGCGCCTGGCGCGCCTGCTCGAGGCCGAGGGCGTGCGCTACATCGCGCTCGATCTCGATCCGCAACGGGTGCACGAGGCGGCGGCTGCCGGAGAGGCGGTGGTCTTCGCCGACAGCGCCCGGCGCGAGGCGCTGATCGCCGCCGGCCTGGCGCGCGCCGCCGCGGTCGTGGTGACCTTCGCCGACGTGCACGCGGCCGTGCGCGTGCTTTCGCATATCCGCCAGCTCAATCCCGTGGTGCCGGTCGTCGTGCGCGCCCGTGACGAGGAGGACATCAGCCGGCTCACCGAGGCCGGCGCGGCGGAGGTCATTCCGGAAGCGCTGGAATCGGGGCTCATGCTCGCCTCGCATACGCTGGTCATGGTCGGCGTGCCGCTCAGCCGCGTGATGCGGCGGGTCAGCCAGGTGCGTGACGAGCAGTACCGGCTGCTACGCGGTCTGTTTCACGGCACGGCGGAGGAGCCCGACGAGGACGGCGGCGTGCGCCTGCACGCCATCACCCTGGAGGCGGGATCCTATGCCGTCGGACGCCGCTTCGCCGAGCTCGACCTGGAATCGCTCGGTGCGCAGGTGCGCGCCGTGCGGCGCCCCGGCGAGCGCGAAAAACTCGACGCGGTGCAGGCGGCCGAGCTGCGCACCGGCGACGTGGTCGTGCTGCTCGGCCGGCCGGAAGCGCTGGGACGTGCGGAAGAGCGGCTGCAGCGCGGCTAGGGCAAAAAAAAGCCGGCTTTCGCCGGCCGAATGGCTGGCGGCCGCGCCTCAGAAGGCGCGGCAGATCGTGTAGACGTTGGTTCCCGTTTCCGCGTAGCTGTTGGCGTCGGTCGCCGCCTTGATGTTCGGGTTGGGCCCGGCGTCGTGGATCTGGCCGCGCACCGTGCCGCTGCGCGAGTCGCCATCGTCCATTTGCGTGTCGGCCGCGATGGCGATCTTGTCGGGCAGGTTGGCCGAGCAGACGACGAGCGTGACGAAGCCGCCGCCGCCGGCGGGCGCGAGCGCCGGTCCCGGCGGGCTGTTGCCATCTCCGGTTTGCACGCCGAGCAGGCCGGTGACGGCGTTGAAAGGCTGCTGCGAGCCGTTCCCGGCGACGAAGCCGGCGAGGCGCAGGTCGTTCCAGAACAGGCAGGACTCGGGCGTGCCGGCCGCCGGCGCAGCCGGGGGAGTGGCCGCCGGCGGACAGGCATTGTTGTAAGTGCCGCTGACGACGCCGTTCCCGTCGCCGACGCGCCCCAGCGCCCAGCGGTTGGCAGTCGGATCGTCGCCCGGGATGGAGCGGTAGCGGTCCTGGTAGCCGTGGTA
>DASQYN010000252.1:0-10277 GCA_035639215.1 Burkholderiales bacterium | reverse complement strand
CGGCATGCGCTTCGACATGCTGGCGAACCTCGGCGCCTATCTCGCGCCGACCGGGCCCTTCATCAACACGCTAGGCATCGTGAACTGCCTCTCGGGCGTCTACGACGTGCCGGCGGCATACGCGCGCATCCGGCTCGCGCTCACGAATACCGCGCCCATGGCGGCCTACCGCGGCGCCGGCCGGCCGGTGATGTCGTATGCGCTGGAGCGCCTCGTCGAGCAGGCGGCGCACGATATCGGCATGGAGCCGGCTGAGCTGCGCCGGCGCAATTTCATCCGCAGCTTCCCCTACAGGATCGCCGCCGGCTTCGAGTACGACTGCGGCGACTTCGAAGGCACGATGGACAAGGCGCTGGCGGCGGCCGATTGGAAGGGCTTTGCGTCGAGAAAAGAGCGATCGGCCAAGCTCGGCCGCTTGCGCGGGCGGGGCATGTCGACCTACATCGAGGCGACCGGCGCCGGCTTCGCGCCGCAGGACCAGATCGAGATGCGCTGGAGCGACGACGGGGCGACGCTCACGCTGTTTGCGCCGACGCACAGCCACGGCCAGGGGCACGAGACCACCTACGCGCAGATCGTCTCGCGCGTGCTCGGCATTCCGCTCGAGGCGGTCCGCCTGCGCACTGCCGGCGCCGACTTCTACATCGCCGGGAACGCCACCGGCGGCTCCCGCTCACTGCTCGCCGTGGGCAGCGTGTTCCTCCTCGGCGCGCAGGAGCTCGTGAAGCGGGGGCTGGCGGCGGCTGCCGAAGCGCTCGAGGCCGCCGCCGCCGACATCGAGTTCGTGGAGGGCCACTACCGCATCAAGGGCACCGACCGGAAGATCTCCCTCCAGCGCCTGGCGGCAGACAGGCCGAAGGAGCTCGACCTCGCGTATGCGAACAAGTTCGGCTCGTGCTTTCCGAACGGCTGCCACATCGCCGAGGTGGAGATCGATCCCGCGAGTGGCGAGACGCAGATCGTCTCCTACGTCGCCTGCGACGACGCAGGCAACGTGATCAATCCGCAGATCGTCGAGGGGCAGGTGCAGGGCGGCATCGCGCAAGGCGCCGGGCAGGCGTTCGCCGAGCTGGCGGTCTACGATCCGGATTCCGGCCAGCTCCTCACTGGGAGCTTCATGGACTACGCCATGCCGCGCCCGGGCGACGTGCGGGGACTGAAGCTCCTCGAGCACCCGGTGCCGACCACCCTCAATCCGCTCGGCGCCAAAGGCGTGGGCGAGGCCGGCGTGACGGGCTCGCTGCCCGCGCTCATGAACGCCGTGGTCGATGCGCTACGCGAGCGGGGCGTGCGCCGCTTCGACATGCCGGCGACGCCGCACCGGATCTGGCAGGCGCTGCGGGCCGCGCGGACTTAAAATCGGCACGGCCCTTGCGTTGGTATGGCGGCGAGCATGAACCCGGATACGAAAGACAAGGAGGAAGCAGCGCCGAAACGTCCGTCGAGCTGGTCGGCGGCGCTTGCGCAGCTGCCAGGCTATCCGCACGAGGAAAAGCCGAAGCTCCCGGAAGTCGCGGCCGGCGCGGTGCGCGACGTCTCCTGGGACGAGGACGGGCTGAGAGAGCAGCCCTAGCCCGGTGCGGCGAAGCCTCGAGCGCGTCCTTACCACGCACGTCGGCAGCCTGATCCGGCCGCCGGAGCTGCTCGACTTCATCGGCAAGCGCACGCGGCGCGAGCCTTATGACGAGCGTGCCTACCATGAGTGCCTGTCGGCTTCGGTGCGCAAGATCGTGGCGCAGCAGAAGCAGGCCGGCATCGACGTGCCGAGCGACGGCGAGTTCGGAAAGCAGATCAGCTGGTCGCAGTACGCGCTCGAGCGCCTTTCCGGATTCGAGCGCCGCGCGGTCGATCGCGCCGCGAATCCTTTCGCGCGCGGCTCCGATCGTACGCGGTTCGCCGAGTTCTACGCCGAGCTCGACGCGGCCGACGGGCCGCCGGCGACGGCCGGCGCGACCGGCTCGCTGGCGGTATGCGTCGGGCCGATCGAGTACACCGGACAGGAACAGATCCAGCGCGACATCGCCAACTTCAAGGCGGCGCTCCAGGCGGCGGGAGTGAGCGAAGGATTCCTGCCGGTCGCTGCGCCGGCGAGCGTGATCCCCGACCGCCGAAACGAGTACTACGCGAGCGACGAGGACTGTCTGCAGGCGCTCGCGAGCGCGATGCGGACCGAGTATCGCGCCATCGTCGATGCCGGACTGCTACTGCAGCTCGACGACGCGCGCTTCGCCGTCACCTACGACCGGATGGTGCCGCCCGCCAGGTTGGCCGACTATCGTCGCTGGGTGGCGCTGCACGTCGAGGTGCTCAATGCCGCGCTGGAGGGCATTCCGGAGGACCGGGTGCGCTACCACGTCTGCTGGGGAAGCTGGCCGGGGCCCCACACCACGGACGTGCCGCTGCGAGATATCGTCGACCTGGTCCTCAGGGTCAGGGCCGGGGCATACCTCATCGAAGGCGCGAACCCGCGCCACGAGCACGAGTGGCGGGTATGGGAAAGCGCGAAGCTGCCGGCGGGGCGCGTGCTCGTTCCGGGGGTGGTGAGCCACGCCACCAACATCGTCGAGCACCCGGAGCTCGTTGCCGAGCGCCTGGTGCGCATCGCGCGCCTGGTCGGGCCGGAGAACGTCATGGCTGGAACCGACTGCGGCTTCGCCCAGGGCCCGTTCCATCGCCGCGTTCACCCTTCGATCATGTGGGCGAAGCTCGAAGCGCTCGCCGAGGGCGCGCGGCTTGCAAGCCGACAGCTCTTCTGAGAGGAGCAATGCCATGTCCGACCATGTCTACAAGACGATCGAGCTCACCGGGTCCTCGCCGAAGAGCATGGACGATGCGATCGCCAACGCCGTTGCCAAGGCGGCGAAGTCGCTCCATAACCTGCGCTGGTTCCAGATCGTCGACACGCGCGGCGAGATCGAAGGCGGGAAGGTGGCGCACTGGCAGGTGACGATGAAGGTGGGCTTCACGCTCGACTGAAGTACAATGTGAGCGTACGTTCCAGGAGAGTCGCCGCGCAGCGACAGAGCGAGCGCGGCACGCCGAAGGCGAAATCTCCCGCAACCGCTCAGGCTCCGGTACTGGAACGCTACGCGCAGCCGAATTCTGGAGAGCAGCGCCGGCAGGCCGGGCGCTCACCGAAGGAGCAAGGCCGTCCAATGGCTGGGCGGCCGAATCTCTCAGGTCAACGGACAGAGGGAGCGGCGTAACTGGTGCGCGCCGCGAGCGCGCGCAAGGAGCCTCGCATGAAAGTCCTCGTCCTCGGCGCCGGCGTGGTCGGCGTCACTTCCGCCTGGTACCTCCGCAAGGCCGGCTACGACGTCACGGTGCTCGACCGCCATGCCGACGCCGGCATGGAGACGTCTTTCGCGAACGGCGGCCAGATCTCTGTGTCGCATGCCGAGCCGTGGGCCAACCCGTCGGCGCCGCTCAAGGCGCTGAGGTGGCTGGCGCGCGAAGACGCGCCGCTGCTTTTCCGCCCGCGCGCCGACCTGCGGCAATGGCTTTGGGGGCTTTCCTTCCTGCGCGAATGCACGCCCGCGCGGACGCGGCGAAATATCCGTCAGATCGTCGCGCTCGGCCTCTACAGTCGCGCGAGCCTGCAGGCGCTGCGAGCCGAAACCGGCATCGAGTACGACCAGCTCGAGCGCGGCATCCTTCACTTCTACACGAGCGCGCGGGAATTCGATGCCGCGGTCGAGCCGGCGCGCGTCATGCGCGAGCACGGCTGCGAGATCGAGATGATCGATGCCCGGCGCTGCGTCGAAATAGAGCCGGCTCTCGCCCAGGCGCCGCTCGTCGGCGGCAGCTGGACGCCGAGCGACGAGTCCGGCGACGCGCATCTGTTCACGCGACGCCTCGCGTCGCTAGCGGCGCGGCGCGGCGTGGCGTTCCGTCAGGGCTGCATCGTTTCGCTTCTCCGCGAAGGAGACGCGCTGAACGGCGTGCGCGTCGTCTCGCAAAATGCGCAGGAGACGCTGAAGGCCGATGCCTACGTCGTCTGCCTGGGCTCCTACAGCCCGCTCTTCACGCGCCCGCTCGGCATCGATCTCGCGATCTACCCGGCGAAAGGCTACTCGGTGACGCTGCCGGTCGCCGATCCGGCCAGGGCGTACACCGTCTCGTTGACCGACGACGAGCACAAGATCGTCTTCTCGCGCCTCGGCGAGCGGCTGCGCATCGCCGGAACGGCCGAACTGAATGGCTACGAGACCGCGATCAACGAGGCGCGCTGCCGCGCGATTCTGCGCCGGACCGAGGAGCTCTTTCCCGGGGCCGGGGACGCCTCGCGTGCCGAGTTCTGGACGGGCCTGCGACCGGCGACCCCGTCGAACGTGCCTTACATCGGCGGCACGCGCTACCGCAACCTCTTCCTCAACACCGGGCATGGCACGCTCGGTTGGACGCACTCCTGCGGCAGCGGGCGCGCACTCGCCGACATCGTCAGCGGGCGCGAGCCCGAGATCGATTTCGCCTTTACCGGCCGGCGCTCGCGCTCGACGCCTTCTTCGAGCTCGTGCCGCCGCTGGCCGATTCCTTCTTACCGCCGGTGACCTTCTCCTTCAGGCTGCTGAGGTCCTTCTTCGTCATCACCGTCAGGTACTCGGTGCGCGAAAGCTTGCCGTCGCCGTTGCGGTCGGCCTCCTTGAAGCGCTTGGCGAGGTAGGGATTGCGCGCCGCCTCGCTGCGCGAGAGCGTCCCGTCGTGGTTCTTGTCGAGGTTGTTGAAGCCGGGATCGTCGCTCTTCGCCTTCGCCTGCTTGTCGGCGGCGAGCGCCGAGCCCGCCGCGAGCGCCGCCGCGGTCCCGGCAATGAGAAGGGTCCTTGCGAATTTCATGAAAACCTCCAGGGGTGGGCTGATACGACGCCCAGAACCTGCAGTTTCCGTGCCTTAAGCGCGCGCTAGCGGTGCAGCCGGGCGCCGCAGTTGGCAAGGTCCTGGTCGCTCATGACCGGCTTGATGACGCACGGACCGTTCGGCTTCACTGTTTGCGCCTCCGCGACCAGAGGAGGCTTTGCAGGCGCCGTCGCCTTGGCGTTGGCCCTGGCGGCGCGCTTGCGCGCGGCCGGCTTCGCTTTGGGCGGGGCCTTGGGCTCCACGACGCTGTAGGCCGGCGTTTGCGGCTCGGCCTGCTGAGCCCCTGCGGCGCTCGCGGCGGCGAGCCCGATGGCGAGGAGAAGAGGTCTCATAGCTGCCAATTATAGGCGGCCGCTCACGAGCTGCAGGAGAGCGCCGAGCAGCCGGCCTTGCGGCGCGCCCATTCCGGCCGGCGCGCCGCGAGCGCCTCGTTCTCCGGCTGCTCCTCATAAGGACGCTCGAGCACCCGCATCAGCCGTTCGAGCGGCGCTGCGTCCCCGCCTTCGAGCGCGTCGATCGCCTGCTGCGCCAGGTAATTGCGGAAGACATATTTCGGATTGGCGCCGTTCATCTGCTCGTGGCGCGTAGCGGGCGAGAGCCCTTGTTCGCGCACGCGCGCGGCGTAGCGTTCGAGCCAGGCGGCGAGCCGCGGGCGGGACGCCTGCTCGTCGTAGAAAGCCGCCCGCAGCACGGCGAGGCGCTCGCCGCCGGCGAGCGGAACGTCGGCGAGGCGCCGGAAGAAGATCGTGTAGTCGGTCTCGGCCTCGCCGAGCGCTTCGAAAAGCTCGCGGACGAGGTCGTCGTCGCCCGGGCGCTCGAGCGAGGCGAGCCCGAGCTTCCGGGCGAGCGCACGCGGCCAGGCCGCATTGAACGTGTCGGCATAGCACGCGAGCCCCGCCTCGAGAGCCGCCCGCGGCACGAGAGGCAGCAGCGCCTCGGCAAGCCGCGCGAGGTTCCACTGCGCGATGTGGGGCTGATTGCCATAGCAATAGCGGCGCCCCTGCGCGTCCGTCGTATTCGGCGTGCACAGCGGCTCGTAGCCTTCCAGCCAGCCGTACGGTCCGTAGTCGATAGTGAGCCCGAGGATCGACATGTTGTCGGTGTTCATGACGCCGTGCACGAAGCCCAGGCGCATCCAGTTCACCATGAGATGCGCGGTGCGCCGGCACACTTCCGCGAACCACTTCGCATAGGACAGCCCGGCGAAGTGGCTGCGGATGACGTAGTCGGCGAGGCGCTTTAGCACGTCGGTTTCCTCGTGCGCGGCGAGGATCTCGAAGTTGCCGAAGCGCACGAAGGACGGTGCGACGCGGCAGACGATCGCGCCGGGCTCCGGACGCGGACGGCCGTCGTAGAACATGTCGCGGATCACCGCCTCGCCGGTGCCGACGAGCGACAAGGCGCGCGTGGTCGGCACGCCGAGATGGTGCATCGCCTCGCTGCAGGCGAACTCGCGCAGCGAGGAGCGGAGCACCGCGCGGCCGTCCGCGGTCCGCGAATAGGGCGTGAGGCCGGCGCCCTTGAGCTGCAGCTCCTGGCGAGTGCCGTCGGCCGCGGCGAGCTCGCCCAGGGTGATGGCGCGCCCGTCGCCAAGCTGTCCGGCCCAATGGCCGAACTGATGGCCGGCATAGCGGGCGGCGTAGGGTCGCATGCCGGGAAGCACGGCATTGCCGGCGAGCACGGCGAGCGACCGTGCGCCGGGGAACGCGAGGTCCAGCGCGCGCGCAAGGTCGTCGGACCAGGCGAGAAGGCGTGGTGCCGGCACCGGGCTGGGGACTGCCGGCGTATAACAGGCATTGCGCACCTCGCGCGGGACGTTGTCGGCGACCGGGTCCGCGGGCAGCTCGCTTACGAAGGTGTTCCCGAAGCGCGCGTCGGCGAGGTCGCGCGGGGCGGCGCGTCGGGCAAGCGCGGCAATGCTCATCTCGCCGATTCTACCGGCAGGTTCCTTGCTGCAGTCCGGCATGCCTGGACACGCGTTTAGAGCGTTGCTCGCAATTCTCAAGGGCGCCTGGGCGCCGCTGGCCGTGCTCGCGGTCAGCTTCCCCGTCGCCGCGATGCCGTTCGCGGAAGCGGTCTATTCGGTGCTGCACCTGCTGGGCGGAATGGCGCTGGCGTACTTTTTCCGTCGCGCTGTGCGGCTGGTGTACGGCGCGTGGCCGCCGGTGCTCTCATCGCTCGTCGCGTTCTCGCTCGCCTGCACGGGCGCGCTCGCTTGGGAAATTGCCGAGTTCGCCAGCGATTTCCTTTTCGGTACCGCGCTGCAGGAGGGGCTTCTCGACACGATGACGGACCTGATCCTCGCCGCCGCCGGCGCCGCCGCGTGGCTCGCGCTTCGGCGCTGCTCGTTTCCCGAGCTGCGGTCGGTGACGGAACCGTGGAAAAAGCCACAGCACAGTCGCTCCTAGACCCCGATCGTCCCCGTGCAGCCGCCGTCCGTCGGAGCGGCTCGTGAAGCGCCAAATACCGCACTGCCGCCGACGGAGCCAAGCGATATCGTGCGTCCAGTGTCTCGTTCCTCCTCCTCCTCGGGTCGGGGCACAAAAAGCCCGGAATAACAGGCGAAGCCGACCCGGGCTTTTTTATTTCCTGCCTGCCTTTCAGTGCGCGGCGAAGAAGTCGCAGACGAGCCGCGTCGCCTCGAGATGCCCGCCGTCGAAGAACGCGTGCGCCGCATCGCCGCCGCTCCACGCGTGGCCCAGCTCCGGAATCGTCACCAGCCGCGCCCCGAGCCGCCGGCCGACGTAATAGTCGCCATCGAGCTTGTCGCGCGAGCGAAAGCCGAGCGGGAGAATTCCCGGGCGCGGTAGCGCGGGGCCTTCGGGCAGCGCCGCGGGATCGAACCCGTTGAACAGCAAAAACTGCCGCGCGAGGTACACGGCGTTGAGCGGAGAGACCACCCGGTCGGCCGCGCCGTGCATTATGAGCGCCGGCACGCGCGCCTGCCCGTGCGCGGCGGCACGGGCATGGATGGCCACTTGCTCGGCGCCGCCCTTAGGGCCGCTGGCCATGACCCGCGCCGCGTCCGCAGCGTCCGCGGCGACGCCGCAGGGCACGCCGGAATGGATCGCCACGGCGCGAAAAAGCCGCGGCGCGTGCAGCGCGAGCGCGGCGGCGAGCGCGCCACCCGAAGAAAGCCCGCCAAGGTAGACGCGCTTTCGATCAATGTCGAGCTTCTCGACGACATCGGCCACCTGTGAGGCGACGATCGCCGCTTCGCCCAGGCCGCGCGCCGTGCGGCGGTCGAACCAGTTCCAGCAGCGCTCGGGATTCGCCAGGCGGTTCTGCCGCGGCAGGAGCACTACGAACCCGCGCTCGTCGGCGTAGCGGGCGATGCGCGTGCCGGCGGCGAAATCCTCCGGGTCCTGGCGGCAGCCGTGGATCCACACCACGAGCGGGGGGCGCGTCAGGCGCTCCATACCGCGCGGCACGTAGAGCAGGTATTCGCGCCACGGCGGTGCGGCGGCGACTCCGATCAGGCCATGCAGGCTCGACTTCTGCCGCAGCGAAAAACGTCCGGGCTGCGGCGGCGCGCGACGCGCCGCGAGGCGCCGGACAAAGGCGGCGATTTTCTTCCAGGCATCGTTCATTTCAGCAGGACGAATCTTGCTCCAAGTCTTTCATCTCGCAGGAGGGCATATGGCCAGCTGACGTTTCGCCTGCCGGGCGGGCAATCGGCGCGGGCCGCTCTAGAATCGCGGCCATGGAGGTGATTGCGCCGGTCGGGCCGCTCGGCGCGACGGTCGAAGGTGCCGACCTTGCGCGCCTGTCCGAGGAAGAATTCGACCGCGCCTACCAAGCGCTGGCCGAGCATGGCGTGCTGTGCTTTCCGAGGCAGACGCTGTCATCGGCGCAGCTGCGCGACTTTGCCCGCCGCTGGGGCGAGCTGGAAGTCAACGTCGCCAACATGTTCCAGGAGCCGGGGCTGCCGGAGGTGATGATCCTGTCGAACATCGTCCGCAACGGCAAGCCGATCGGGCTCGCCGATGCGGGGCAGAGCTGGCACACCGACATGTCCTACAGCCGGACCATAGCCTTCTGCAACATTCTCTACGGAGTCAAGATCCCCCAGCGCGACGGCCAACCGCTCGGCAATACCGAGTTCTGCGACATGCGCGCCGCGTACGAAGCGTTGCCCGACGGGCTCAAGCGTCGCCTCGACGGCATGACGGTGCTGCACGACTTCAACAAGTTCTGGGAAATGATGCGCCGGGAGAAAGGCAGCCGGCGCCCGCCGCTCAGCGAGGCGCAGCGCAAGGCGAAGCCGCCCGTCTCGCATCCGATCTTCCTTACGCATCCGGTCACCGGGCGCAAATCGCTCTATGCCAATCCCGGCTACTCGGTGCGCATCAACGAGCTCGCCGAAAAGGAAAGCGACGAGATGCTGGAGTATCTCTTCATGCACCAGACGCGCGCCGAGTTCAAGTTCGCGGCGCGCTGGCAGGCGGGTGACGTATTGATGTGGGACAACATGCGCACCATCCACAATGCGGTGGCCGACTACGGGCCCGACGAGCCGCGGCTCGTCAAGCGCTGCCAGGTCATGGCAAGCCGATTCTTCCCCGGGGAAAGGACATGACAAGAAAACTGCTCGCGGCGTGCATTGCTCTGCTGGTCGCCGTCGCGGCCGAGGCTCAAGAGTTCCCGGGCAAGCCCGTGCGGCTCGTGGTCGGCTATGCCGCGGGCGGCCCTACGGATGTCATCGGACGCCTTCTCGCGCAGGACATGTCCGCCACGCTGGGCCAGGGCGTGGTAGTCGAGAACAGGACCGGCGCCAACGGCTTGATCGCCACGCTGGAGGTGAAAAGGCGCCGCCCGACGGCTATACTCTGCTCGTCACCACGCTTTCGCACAATGTGAACGCCATCCTCATGGCGGACAAGAAGCCGTACGATCCGCTCGCCGACTTCACGACCATCGGCCTGGTGTCGTTCCTGCCGATGGTGATGGTGGCGAAGGGCGACGGGCCGTTCAACTCGGTGCAGGATGTGATCGATGCCGCGAAAGCGCGGCCCGGGGAGGTCTCGTATGCGTCGGCGGGCAACGGCGGCTCGGCGCATCTCGCCGGGGCGCTGCTCGCCACCCTTACTCATACGCAGATGACGCACGTGCCCTTTCGCGGCAACGCCCCGGCGCTGACCGAGGTGATGGCCGGGCGCGTCAGCTTCATGTTCTATCCGATGATCGGCATCGCCGAGCAGGTGCAGCAGAAGCGGCTGAAGGCGCTCGCCGTGACGACCGAGACGCGCCATCCGGATTATCCCGGCGTGCCGACCACCGCCGAAGCCGGGCTGCCCGGTTTCGAGGAATACACCCAGGGCTTGGGCATCGTCGGCCCGGCCGGCATTCCGCAGGCCGTGGTGATGAAGCTGAACGGCGCCGTTCGCGCCTCGCTCGCGAAGCCGGAGACCGAGCGGCGCCTG
>DASQYN010000251.1:0-3301 GCA_035639215.1 Burkholderiales bacterium | reverse complement strand
GGCAGGCTGGAGATCGGAATGGCGCTCGGCGTGCCGCAAGAGCTCGCGAAGCTCGACATCTCCATGGCCGAAGCGCGCGAGCGCTACGACGAGATGGTCGAGATCCTCGACATCGCGCTTCGCGACGGCGTCGTCTCGCATCGCGGCAAGCACTTCACGCTCACGCAGCTTCGCCTCCTGCCGCGACCGCTCCAGCAGCCCTCGCCGCCTAAGTGGACGGCCATCATGGGAGCGGACGGCGCGCGCCGAGCCGCTCGGCGCGGATCCAAGATCTGCACCGGGTTCAGCGCCACGGCGACCGTCAAGACGGTCTTCGACGCCTATCGTGAAGAAGCGCGCGCTGCAGGCTTCGACGCCGGACCCGACTCGCTTGCCTTACGCCGCCGCATCTCGCTCGGCGCCACCCTGCAGGAGGCGCGCGGCCACGCCGCGGCGGCTGCCGATCGCCTGGGCGCCATGATCGCCGAAGACCAGCGCTTCGGCCCGAGAGTGCCCGACGCGCCCGTCCAATCCGGCGCTTTCACGATCAGCGAGGACGAGTTCATCACCGGCACGCCGAAAGACGTGGCGGCGGCCATCATCGAGCAATGCCGGGCGACCGGCGCCGGCAATTTCCTGACGGTCCTGCATTGGAGCGCGCCGATCGAGGAAGTGGAGCTCGCCCACACCTTGTTCGGCCGAGAAGTGATTCCGCTCCTTCGTTCCGCTTCGCTATAGAAAAGACTCGCTAGACCGGCTTGATGTTGGTCGCTGCCGGACCCTTGGCGCCCTGCGTCACCTCGAACGAGACCTTCTGTCCGTCCTTGAGCGACCGGTGGCCGTCCATGCTGATGGAGCTGTGGTGTGCGAACAGGTCCTTGCCGCCATCCTCGGGGGTGATGAAGCCGAAGCCCTTCTGATCGTTGAACCACTTGACCGTACCGATAGACATTGTTTGCTTCCTTTTTCTGGACGCAGCCGAACCGGGCCGCGCATTGCGGGCATGACGATCAAGAGGGGAATTGAACTGCGGCTTCGGCGCCGCTGTCGCGGCTGGGAAAGACGGAGCGCTTCGCTACTTGAAGATCACTGCGGCGCGCACTGTATCACACTCTAGTCGTCTTGCCCCACACCGCCCAGTAGTCTTCGCCCCGCAGCTCGACCTTGAAAACGAGCACCGTTTCCGGGTCGACGCCGTAGACGCTGTGCGCCTTCTCCTGCGGCAGGCGGCCGTGCAATGACTCTCCATGAACCAGCAGGCCTTCCGCCCGGCCGGCCTGCATCGCCCGCCGGCAATGCTCGAGGCGCTCCCTGCCCGCCAGCGTATCGGACCACGGCCGCCCACCGTCGCTGTTCGGCCGCCAGAGGAGATAGCGGCACCCGCCATCGGCCGAGACGATGTGGTCGGCCCACAGCGCCATGACGACGGCGCCGTCGGATTTGCGCACGCCGCTCCAGCTCGTTTTCGGGTCGTGGAGCCATACGCCGCGCGCTTCGAACGCGCGGGTGCGCGCGAGCAGCTTGCGCGCATGCCTGGGCGGCGATTTCGGACCCGGCCCCGCCTGCGGGGGCCGCGCCGACTCGAGCGCGTGCGCGCACAAGGCGACGACCTCGACCTCCTGCAAGCGCTCGGCGTTGTCGCGCAGTTGCTTGATGTCCTGCACCGAGAGCTCGGCGATGCGCTCGGCGGTCCATTGCGTCGTGGGTTTCATGACTCTTCGGGCGGCAGCTTCGTCCAACTCTTATACACGCTTTTTCCGCCCGCACGCCGATCTTTGGGCCGATGCGGACGTCAGGCGCACTACGCGGTGTAACGGGTCAAAGCGCAGAGTTACTATCCAAGGCCGGAATCCCGGCCCGCTTCCAAAGGTTCCTTATGCGAGACCCAATCCAGGCAGAGAAGTGCGGCACCGGCGTCCCGGGCCTCGACGAGGTTCTCGGCGGCGGGCTGCCGCGGGCCTGCCTGTACCTCGTGGAAGGCACGCCGGGCGTGGGCAAGACCACGCTCGCGCTGCAGTTCCTGCTCGAGGGCGTGCGCCAGGGCGAGCCCTGCCTGTACGTGACGCTGTCGGAGACGCGCCGCGAGCTCGAGACCGTGGCGAGCTCGCACGGCTGGTCGCTCGACGGGCTCGACCTCATCGAGCTCTCCGACGTGGAGCAGGCGCTCGCCGGCAAGGGAAGATCGACGCTCTTCCAGGCGAGCGAGCTCGAGCTGGAGGACCTCTCGCGCCTGCTGCTCGGCCGCATCTCCGAGCGCAAGCCGCAGCGCGTCGTCATCGACTCGCTCTCGGAGCTGCGCCTGCTCACGCAGAGCGCGCTGCGCTTCCGCCGCCAGGTGCTGAGCCTCAAGCAGCGCCTCGCCGAGGCCGGCTGCACGACGCTTTTCCTCGACGATCGCAGCGCCCAGGAGGGCGACGCGCATATCCACAGCATCGTGCACGGCGCGCTGGTGCTAACGGCGGCGCGCCTCGGTTACGGGGTGTTCCGCCGCTACCTCAGCGTCACCAAGCTGCGCGCGGTTCACTTTCGCGAGGGCAACCACGACTATGTGATCCGCAAGGGAGGCCTGCAGGTGTTCGCGCGCCTGATCGCCGCCGAGCACATGAGCGAGTTCGCCAAGCGCTCCGGCTCGAGCGGCAATGCGCGGCTCGACGCGCTGGTGGGCGGCGGGCTCCATTACGGCACCAGCAATCTCCTCATCGGCCCGGCCGGGAGCGGCAAGTCGACGGTGGCGATGATGTACGCCCACGCTGCCGCGCAGCGCGGCGAGCACGTCTGCTACTACATGTTCGACGAGACGGCCGCGACCATGCGCGCGCGCGGACGCGAGATGGGAATCGACTTCGACCCCCTGGTCGCTGCGGGCCGCGTGACGCTCGAGCAGGTCGATCCGGCGGAGATCGCCCCCGGCGAGCTCGCGCATCGCATCCGCCGCTCGGTGGAGGCGCACGACACGCGCGTGGTGGTGCTCGACAGCCTGAACGGCTACACCAACGCGATGCCGCAGGAGGAGTTCCTGCACCTGCACCTGCACGAGCTCGTGACCTTCCTGAACCAGCAGGGGGTAATGACGCTGATGATCCTCGCTCAGCACGGCCTGCTCGGCGCGATGACCGCGCCGGTCGACGTGAGCTACCTGGCCGACAGCGTCATGGTGTTCCGCTTCTTCGAGGCGCTCGGCGCCGTGAAGAAGGCGGTCTCGGTGATCAAGAAGCGCAGCGGCCCGCACGAGAATACGGTGCGGGAGCTGCGCATGACGGAGAAGGGCATCGTGCTCGGCGACCCGCTCACGGAGTTCCAGGGCGTCCTCACCGGCGTGCCG
>DASQYN010000250.1:0-2189 GCA_035639215.1 Burkholderiales bacterium | reverse complement strand
GCGCGAGAGCAGGCTATAGGCCCCCATCCCGGGAAACAGGTTGAAGAGGATCTCGGGCAAACCGAGCTGCGCGCTCTCCTCGGCGACGATGACATCGGAAGAAAGCGCGGATTCGAACCCGCCGCCGAGCGCGTCGCCCTGGACGAGCGAGATCGTCGTCAGCGTGGGGCTGAAGAAGTTGCGGATCCGAGGATACATGTTGTCGATGCACAGCTTGGCGTAGTGCGCCAGCGCTTCCCGATCACGCGCCTTGATGAGGAGCACAAACAAGGCCAGATCCCCGCCGAGATTGAATACGCGCGGCGTGCGGGAGGCGAGGACGTAGTGATGCGCCCGGTACATCTGCCCGACCACTTCCACGTTCCCGCCGTTCGCCGCCAGCGCCTCGTCGTGCGCGCGGATATCCTTCAGCAATCCGAGACTGAAGCACGGTGTGCCGCGCGGATTGAAGTAACCCCAGATCGTGCCGCTGGCCGGCTCGAATTCGGCCTGGTATTGCGAGTTCATCTTGCCATAAGGAATGCAAAGACCCGTCGCGTCGCGCATGTTGCTCATTGTCGTCTCCTCTCCGAATCAGTGTGCCCCTGGGCGGGGCTCAATCGCCGAGGCCAGCATGACGAAAGCGCCGGGCCTCCCGTGTGAACGATTTAACGCCGCGTCCCCTTAGAGAAGCAATCAGGGTCTCCCTGAGGTTGCGCTTCGTCCGCGCCCGGGGCGCGCCTTGTTGGCCGATGCCCCATCGGTTAAATTAGGGACATCCCTACGTCATGTACGCGATCGTCTACAAGGCCGACGGCTTTCCGATCTGTCGCCAGATGCCGGGCGTGACCCCCGATCCGGTGGTCACCTGGAACAGCGAAGCGGCGGCCAAAGCCTTTATCTCCTCAAAGGGCGGCGAGGGTGAATTCGAGCCGGTCCAGATCACGGACGACGCCATGGACAGGCTCGCCAAGGCTCTTGGCTGCGCCGTGGAATCCATGACCTTCGAGCCGTACCCGGGCTAGGTGAGCGGGTCGGGCGCTCACTACCCCGCGCCTAGAACTCCAGGTTGTCGATAAGGCGGGTGGCGCCAAGTCGGGCGGCTGCGAGGACGACCCGCTCCTGGTCGGCGGCTTGCGGAACCGCGAGGTCGGCACGGCGGCGAACCTCGATATAGTCGGGCTGCCAGCCGGCGGTCCTCAGCTCTCGCATGGCCTGCTCGGGCAGCATTCCGGCGGCCACCTGCTGGATAACGCGATAAAGCCGAGGTGCCTCGGCCCGTTCCGCCGCGGATAGGTAGCCGTTGCGCGAGCTCATCGCCAGGCCGTCGCGTTCGCGCGCCGTCTCCCCGGCGAGGATGCGAATCGCCAAGTTGAGCTGCTCCACCATGCCTCGCACGACAAGGAGCTGTTGATAGTCCTTCTTGCCGAATGCTGCGGCTACGGGCTGCACACAGTTGAAGAGCTTGAGGACGACGGTGGCCACGCCCTGGAAGAAGCCGGGGCGATAGCGCCCCTCGAGCTCGTGCGCCATCGCCGGCGGCTGCACGAAATAGCCCTGCGGACGCGGGTAGAGCTGTTCCTCGGAGGGCGCGAACAGAAAATCCACGCCTTCCGCCTCGAGCAGTCCGCGGTCGCGCTCGAAAGTGCGCGGATAGCGGTCGAAGTCTTCCCCAGGCAGGAACTGCAGCCGGTTGACGAAGATGCTGACCACAACTTTCGGCGCGGTGCGCCGGGCGAGCCGTACGAGCGCCAGGTGTCCTTCGTGCAGGTTGCCCATCGTCGGCACGAGAGCCGTTGGCCCGGCGGCGCCCAGCGCGGCTCGCAGCGCTGCGATGTCGGCGACGATCTGCATCAGGCGAGGCTGAAGAACTCGCGTCGCGCGCGCATGCCGCGCAGGCGCGACACGAGGAGCTCGAAGTCGGCGTCGCGCTCGACGAAGTTGAGGTTCTCGGAGTTCACGATGAGCAGCGGTGCGGCGTCGTAATGGTAGAAGAACCGGGCGTAGCTCTCGGCGAGAAGCGCCAGGTATTCCTCGGTCACCGGGCGCTCGTAGCTTTTCGCTCGGCGGCGAACGCGTTCGACGAGCGTGGGCGTCGAGGCCTGCAGGTAAATCACCGCGTCCGGCGCCGGAGCGCGCGGCCGCAGCGCGTCGTAGATCTTCTGATACAGAGCGAGCTCATCGGCCGAGAGGGTCAGTCGCGCGAACAG
>DASQYN010000249.1:0-3673 GCA_035639215.1 Burkholderiales bacterium | reverse complement strand
CGAAGAGGTTCTTGTCGCGCAGCTTGACCGAGGTGTTGCCCCCGCCGTGCAGCACCAGCGAGCGATCGCGGCCGAGCAGGCGCGAGGTGTAGATGCGCGGGCCCAGGGGGCCGGCGAAGCTCGCCGCCTCCGCGTCGCTCCAAAGGCTTTTCATAGGGGAATTATACTTTTGCGCAAATGCCCAGAATCGAGCTCGCGCCCTGGCGCGCGGCAAGAACCGAGGCGCAGCGCATCCGCTTCGCGGTGTTCGTCGAGGAGCAGGGGGTGCCGGCCAAGATCGAGCTGGACGAAATGGACGAGCATTGCCTGCATGCGCTCGCCTTCGAGGGACCACAGGCGATCGGCACCGGTCGCCTGCTTCCCGACGGCCACGTCGGCCGCATGGCGGTGCTCAAGCCCTGGCGCGGGCGCGGCGTCGGCGCGGCGCTCTTGCAACGCCTCGTCGCGGCCGCGCGCGAGCGTGGCGATCGCGAAGTGCTGTTGTCCGCCCAGGTGCACGCGCTCGGCTTTTACCGCGCGCACGGCTTTGCCCCATACGGCGAGGTGTACCAGGAGGCCGGGATACCGCATCAGGCAATGCGGCTAGCCCTGCGCTGACAGCTCGAAGTAGAGTGTCTCGCCCTCGGCGCCATCGGGCGCGAAGCCGCGCTCGGCATAGCGGAGCGTCTTGCCCAGCATGCAGACGGTGGAGCACCGCGTTCCATACTGCTCGTTCACGATGCGCGCCTTGCTGGTCAGCGAAAAGAGCGCCTCGAGAGAAGGCGCCGCCTCGACAACCTCACGCGCGCGCGCCTTTAGCGGCAGCACGTCCGGGGAATCGAGGAGCAGGTTGCCGAGCGCATAGTAGCCAGGGCCGAGGCGCCGCGGCGCCGAATCGCGATTCGACGTCCACCAGAGCTCTTCGCCGTCGCAGGCGAGCAGGTTGTAGCCGCTGTAGCTAGCCTGCTTCTTTACGATTTCCCCGATGTATTCCCTCGCAGGGGAAGACTCATCGAGAAAACGAGTGACCAGCGCACCGCGCGACTCGGCCGCCGAAGGCTCGCGCGCGCCGCGATAGTTGGTGACGGCGGCGAAGCGGCCGTTGCGGCTGACCGCCATCCACGTGCCTTTCGCCTCGAGGTCGCGTCCGCCGAGGACGTGCGGCCGGTCGCTCCAGAAGCCGGCCGGCGAGGCGGGGCGGCCGTGAAACTCGTCGCGGTTCGCGGCGACGATCAGCGGCCAATCGGCATGCACGCGCCACGCCGCGACGATCAGGCACATACGAATCGCTCGAGGCGCCTCGGCACCTCGAGCTTCGCGCCTTCGCGCTCGAGCAATGCCTCGAACGCCGCTTCGTCGGCGACGCCCTCGTAGACTTCCATGTAGGTCGTCGGGTCGTCGCGTCGACGCATCCAGCGGCCGCGCACGCCACATTGCTTCTCTACCGCGTCGAACAGCGCCTCGACGCGCTCGCGCAGCTCGGCGAGGCGCGCGAAATCGACCTTGTAGTAGACGTAGTAGTTCAGAGCGGCATCACGGCGAGCAGATCGCTGCCGTTCTCCGCCGGCGCCACGTCGACCACGGTGCCGCCGTTGAACTCCTGGCCCGGCTCGAGACGCACGCCGGCGGACGCGTGGGCCAGGACCATGCGCCGCTTGACCTGGCCGCGATACTGAGCGCGGGCGACGATTTCCTGCCCCGGATAGCAGCCTTTCTTGAAATCGACGCCGCCGAGCTGCTCGAAGTTGACCATCTGCGGCACGAACTGGTCCTGCGTCGCTGCGCTGATGAGCGGTCGGCCCGCGTGAATCTCCTGCCGGGTCCATTGGGCTTCGTCGGCGCTTGCCGCTTCGACGGGCTCGCCGGCCGGCGCGAGCTCGAGGAATCTTCGCTCGGCGACGCGCACGCGCGCCCGGTTGCCGGTCCAGGAGACTTCCGGCTGCTCGTAATTCGCATCCCAGACGCCGAACTGCACCCAGGCCTCGCTCGCGTCGGTAATTCTTACCTTCGAGCGCAGCACGAACATCGAGAGGCGCTTCGCCACCGGTGCGGCGAGGTCGCGCGCTAATTGCATCAGGAACCCGTCAGGCGCGGGTATGACGAGGAACGTGGCGAGCAGGCGGCCTTTCGCGGAGCACCAGCCGGCGAGCGCCGCACGCTCGGCGCTCAGATGCTCGATGTCGTTGGTGAGCTGCGCGTGCAGGAATGCGCGCGCATCGGCGCCGGCGACCGAAAGTAATCCGTAGCGGCTGAGGCGTGCCCGGTTCATCGTAAACTGCGCTCGTGCAAATGCCGATTTTACAACCCGTCCCCTGAAGACTCTTCTCTTCATCGTCTTCCTTGCCGTGATCGCGGTCGGCGGCTATGCCGCGTGGTACGCGACGACGCCGCTCGGCGTGGCCGGGCTGCCGACCGAAGTCGAGATCCCGCCGGGTGCGGGATTTCGCGTTGCCGTGCGGCAGTTGGAGCACGCCGGGGTCGACGTCCGGCGGCGCGAGTTCGAGCTGCTTGCGCGCGCCCTGGGGCGCGAGCGCGGCATCAAGGCCGGCAACTACTACTTCAGCCAGGCGCCCACGCCGCTCGAGCTGCTAGAGAAGCTCACGCGCGGCGACGTGATGCAGGCCGAAGTTCGCCTGATCGAAGGCTGGACGTTCGCCCAGCTCCGCGCCGAGCTCGACGCGAGCGCCGATCTGCGCCACGACAGCAAGGGCCTCGACGACGTGGAGCTGCTCAAGCGCCTGCAAGTCAGCGAACCGCATCCCGAAGGGCTGTTCTTTCCGGATACCTATCTCTTCGCCAAGGGCTCGAGCGACCTCAGCGTGCTGCGCCGCGCGTACCGCGCCGAGCAGCGTCATCTGAAGGTGGAGTGGGAAGCGCGCTCGCCGAGCCTGCCTTACCACACACCCTACGAGGCGCTCATCATGGCCTCGATCATCGAGAAGGAGACCGGCCGGCCGGAAGAGCGCGAGCAGATCGCCGGCGTGCTCGTCAACCGGCTGCGCATCGGCATGCGCCTGCAGGTGGACCCAACGGTGATCTACGGCCTCGGCGCGGCGTTCGACGGCAATCTCAAGAAGGCGCACCTCCAGGAGGACGGCCCTTACAACACCTATACGCGGGCCGGCCTTCCGCCGACGCCGATCGCCATGCCGGGACTCGCGTCGCTCCACGCGGCGCTGCAGCCGGCGAAAACCGACGCCCTCTATTACGTCTCCAAGGGCGACGGC
Source organism: Burkholderiales bacterium (assembly GCA_035639215.1). GTDB lineage: Bacteria > Pseudomonadota > Gammaproteobacteria > Burkholderiales > SG8-39 > SCGC-AG-212-J23. The sequence continues at coordinate 467 of DASQYN010000249.1, read as the reverse complement.
TCGAGCCATTTCTCGCGCAACATCGCCGAGCACAACAAAGCCGTGTCGAAGTACCAGCGGCACGGCAGATGAGGGGACTCTTCATCACGTTAGAAGGCGTCGACGGCGCCGGGAAGTCCTCGCACATCGAGTACATCGCCGACGCGGTGCGCGCGGGCGGCCGGCCGCACGTCATCGCGACGCGCGAGCCGGGCGGCACCGATCTCGCCGAGCGGCTTCGCCAGGCGATCCTTTCCGAGCCGATGACCCCGCTCATGGAGACCCTTCTCGTCTTTGCCGCGCGCGCCGACCACGTGGCGAAGGTGATCCGGCCGGCGCTCGAGGCCGGCACCTCGGTGATCTGCGACCGTTTCACGGACGCGACCTTCGCCTACCAGGGGGCGGGCCACGGCGTGCCCGCCGACCTGATCTCGCGCCTCGCCGAGGCGGCGCACGGCGGGCTGAGCCCCGACCGCACCCTCGTTTTC
>DASQYN010000248.1:0-13577 GCA_035639215.1 Burkholderiales bacterium | reverse complement strand
TGCCGCGCTCTCGGTGCAGGACCCGCGCGAGCGGCCGCTCGACAAGGCGGGCGCCGCCGACGAGCGGCACGCCCGGTTCGCCGACGAGCGCTCCGACTTCCTCGCCTTCCTCGCGATGGCGAAGCTGTTCGAGGAGAAGCTGGAGAAGCAGGCGCGCGAGAACTTCCTGTCGATTCCGCGCATGCGCGAATGGCGCGACGTCGACGCGCAGCTCGAGCGCCTGCTCGACGAGCTTGGCTGGCCCCATTCCTCGGCGAACCGCGCCACCCCGGAAGGCTATCGCGCCATCCATCGCGCGCTACTGACCGGGCTTCTGGGCAACATCGGCCTTCGGGAAGAGGCGGAGGGCAGCTATGCCGGCGCACGCGGCATCAAGTTCTGGATCCATCCCGGCTCGTGGGTGAAGAAGCCGGGCCGCTGGGTGGTTGCGGCGGAGCTGGTCGAGACGACGCGGCTCTACGCGCGCAGCGTGGCGGCGATCGACCCCAAGTGGCTGGAGGAGCTCGGCGCCCACCTCCTGAAGCGCGAGCGGGCCGAGCCGCGCTGGGAGCGCGCGCGGGGCGAGGTGGTCGCGCTCGAGCGCGGCACGCTGTACGGGCTGCCGGTGTACTCCAACCGCCGCGTCGCCTATGCGCCTTTCGACCCGGCCGGCGCGCGCCAGATCTTCATCCGCTCGGCCCTCGTCGAGGGCGAGCTGGAGACTCGGGCGCCCTTCTTCGCTCACAACCGCCGCCTGGTGTCCGAGATCGAGCGCCTCGAGCACAAGTCGCGCCGCCCGGACATCCTCGTGGACGAGGAGCTGATCCACGCCTTTTATGACGAGCGCCTGCCGCCGCAGGTGCACGGCGCCGCCGCCTTCGAGCGCTGGCGCGCGCAGGCAGAGCGCACGAACTCCCGCCTGCTCTTCCTTTCGCGCGAAGACCTGATGCGCCACGAGGCGGCCGGCGTGACGACCGAGAATTTCCCGCCGTCGCTCCAGCTCGGCGCCAACCCATACGCGCTCGAGTACCACTTCGAGCCCGGCTCGGCGAAGGACGGCGTCACGATGGCCGTGCCGCTCGCGCTGCTCAACCAGGTGCCGGTCGAGCGCAGCCAGTGGCTCGTGCCGGGGATGCTCAAGGAGAAGGTGCGCGCGCTCGCCAAATCGCTGCCGCAACGACTGCGCCACAAGCTCGGCTCGCTGGACGAATTTGCGACCCGCTTCTGCGACGAAGTGACGCCTTCCGACACGCCTCTCACCGCGGCGCTTGCCCGCTATGTGCGCGCCGAGCGCGGTATCGAAGTGCCGGTTGACGCGCTGCGCGCAGACGCCGCCCCGCCGCATCTGCACATGAATTTCCGCGTGCTGGACGAGCACGGCCGGCAGCTCGCCATGGGACGCGATCTCGCCGCGCTCAAGCGCGAGCTGGGCGAGCAGGCGCGCAGCGTCCTCGCCGCCGAAGCGCCGGTCGAGCCGGCCGAGCGCCACACCGGCTGGACCATGGGGGCGCTGCCCGAGCTCCTGGAGATCCGCCGCGGCGGCCAGACGCTCGTCGGCTATCCTGGACTCGCGGATGCCGGGGACGCCGTGACGCTGGAAGTCTTCGATTCCCCGGAGGCGGCGCGCGAAGCGCACCGAGCCGGCGTGCGGCGCCTCCTCGCCATCGCGTTCCGAGAACGGATCCGGGACCTCGAGCGCTCGCTCGAGCGCGACGTGCAGCTCGGGCCGCTCAAGGGCGAGATCGTCGCCGCAGCGCTCGACCGCACGTTCTTTGCCGAGTCGGTGCCGACCACCCCGGAAGACTTCTCCGCGCGCCTCGCACAAGGGCGCAGCCGCTTCAACCTGATCGCCCAGGAAATCGCGCGCACGGTTGCGGGAGTGCTCGCCGAGCGGGCCGCGCTGGAAAAAAGGCTCGCGGCGATCGCGAAGGCCTTTCCGCAACCCGCCGCCGAGATCCGCGATCCGGTGGCGCGGCTGCTTTCGCCCGGCTGGGTGGCGCGCACGCCTTGGGAGCGGCTGCAGCACCTCGCCCGCTATCTCAAGGCGGCCGCGGCGCGTGCCGAGAAGCTGCGCGCCGATCCCCAGCGCGACCGCCGCCTGGCGGGCGAGATCGCCGCGCTGGAGATCCCCTATCGGCGCGAGGTCGCCGCGCGCGCTGCGGAATCGAGCGCGGAGCTCGGGCAGTTCGGCTGGCTGCTGGAAGAGCTGCGCGTCGCCCTTTTCGCCCAAGAGCTGCGCACGCCAGTGCCGGTCTCGCCCAAGCGGCTCGCGAAGCTCTGGCAGACTATGCGGCGATGAGCATCGCCCGGTCGCTGCTCTACGGACTCGCCAACGTCCTGCACCCGCGCATGCTTTGGCTCATGCTTTGGCCGATGCTCGTGGCGCTCGCGGTATGGGGAGGAGCTGCCCTGGTTCTCTGGGTGCGCACCGCCCAGCGGCTCGCGGCGTGGCTGGAAGGTGGCCTCGACTGGGCGCTGGCCTGGGCGCATTTCGATTTGCACGCGCTGTCGCTCGTCGCCGCGAACGTGCTGCTCTTCCTCGGCTTCGTGCCGCTCGTTTATCTGACGGCGCTGTTCATCCTCAGCGTGTTCGGCATGCAAAAGATGGTGGACTACGTGGCGAGCCGCTCTTTCCCGGGGCTCGAGCGCCGGCGCGGCGGGGGTTTCGCGGGCAGCGGCTGGAACGGCCTGGTCGCGCTTTTCGGGCTGGTCGGCTTCGGCCTGCTGAGCCTGCCTTTCTGGTTCTTCCCGCCTCTGTGGCCGGTGATCCCGGTGCTCGTGCTCGGCTGGGTGAACCAGCGCCTGCTGCGCTACGACGCGCTCGCCGAGCATGCCGATCGGCAGGAGATGGCCCGCCTTTTCCGCAGCCACCGCGCGGACCTGTACGTGCTCGGTGTGCTCCTCGCGCTGGTCGCCTATGTGCCGATCATCGGCTTCTTCGCGCCGGTACTCTTCGGCCTCGCGTTCATCCACTACCTGCTTGCGGCGCTCGCGGCGGAGCGCTATCCGAGATAACCGGCGCCTATCGCCGGCATGGGAACAAATCATTGGCCCGCGGGAACGTGGATTGCGACACTGTTTCCTTCTGAAAGGAGATGCCAACAGTGTTTCCCAACCGTGAAGGACAACGCGTACCCCAGGTCACTTTCCGCGCCCGCTCCGAGAGCGACTGGAAGCCGGTCACCACCGACGAGGTCTTCAAGGGCAAGACGGTCGTCGTGTTCTCGCTGCCCGGCGCCTTTACCCCGACGTGCTCGTCCACCCACGTGCCGCGCTATAACGAGCTCGCCCCGGCGTTCGTCGCCAACGGCGTGGACCGCATCGTCTGCATCTCGGTCAACGACGCCTTCGTCATGAACGAGTGGGCGCGCACGCAGGAGTGCGGCGACATCCTGATGCTGCCCGACGGCAACGGCGAGTTCACCGAGAAGATGGGCATGCTCGTCGACAAGACCGACCTCGGCTTCGGCAGGCGCTCCTGGCGCTACTCGATGCTCGTCCGGGACGGGGTAATCGAAAAGATGTTCGTGGAGCCGGAGAAAGCCGGCGATCCGTTCGAGGTGTCCGACGCCGATACGATGCTCCACTACATCAATCCGAACGCGAAGAAGCCCGATCAGGTCGCCCTCCTGACGCGCGAAGGCTGCGGCTACTGCGCCAAGGCGAAGCAGCTGCTCAAGGACCTCGGCTACCGCTACAGCGAGGTGCCGCTCAACCACAGCGACCGCTCGCGGGTGGTCGGCGCGATTACCGGGCGCGGCACGGTGCCGCAGGTATTCGTCAACGGCAAGCACATCGGCGGCCTCGAGGACCTGGAACGCTGGGCGAGGAAAGCCGCGTAAGCCCTAAAATGCGCCCGTGTTCGGCGCACTGATCATCGGCGACGAGCTGCTCGTGGGGAAGCGCGAGGACAAGCACCTCGGCTTCCTCATCGCCGCGCTCGCGAAACGCGGATTGCGCCTCGCCTGGGCGCTCTACCTCGGTGATGACCCGCCGCGCCTCACTGAGGTGCTGAAGCGAAGCTTCGCCTCGCGCGAGGTGGTCTTCAGCTTCGGCGGTATCGGCGCCACGCCGGACGACCACACGCGGCAATGCGCCGCCGCAGCGCTCGGTGTGCCGCTGCGGCTGCACGCGGAGGCCGAGCGCGAGATCCGTGCCCGCTTCCCGGGGCAGGAGGTGACGTCGCAGCGGCTGCAGATGGGCGAGTTCCCGGAAGGCGCAAGCGCCATCCCCAATCCGGTGAACCGCATTCCCGGGTTCTCGGTGCACGAGCATCACTTCGTTCCGGGGTTTCCGCAGATGGCCTGGCCGATGGTCGAGTGGGTGCTCGATACGCGCTACGCAGCGCTCTTCGGCAGCCAGCGCTGGGGAGAGGGCTCGATCTTCGTGTACGAGGCGGGCGAGAGCCAGCTCGTGGGCGCAATGAAGGCGGTCGAGGCCGCGTTCCCCGGCATCAAGGTCTTCAGTCTGCCTTCCATGGGCGCGGACGGCTCGCGCCTTCACTGCGAGCTCGGTGTGCGTGGCGAGCCGCAGCAGGTGCCGGCGGCGATGGAACGGCTGCGTGCGGAAGTTGGCCGCCTCGGCTTCCCGTACAAATAAAAAAGCCCCGGGCGAACCCGGGGCTTCTCCTATCGCTTCTTCTTCCTGCCGGCCTTCCTGGCGCTCGGCCGGGCCTTGCCGGCCCGGGTGGCGCTCAGGCGACTTTTTTTGGCTTCGCGAGGCCTTTCACCGTCTCGGTGGCCGCGGCCACGTTCGCCTCGGCGATCTCGGTGGCCTGCTTGGCCACCTTGTTCATGTTGTCGTAGGCCGAGTTCGCGGCGGCGAGCATCGACTTCACCGCGGCGACGGCGACGTCCGAGCCGGCCGGTGCGTTCTTCGAAACCTTGTCGAGCAGCGTCACGAAGTTCTCGTTCCACTCCGCCACGCGGCGCTCGGCGACCTTCGAGAGCTCGCTGTTCGCCTCGGCGGCCACTTCGTAGACGCTCTTTGAGTAGGCGATGGCCTTCTCGATTGCCGGCTGGGCGAAGGCGTTCTGCAGGGTCACGAACTCCTGCACGTCTTTCGCGCCCATCAGGGCACGGGTGTTGTTCATCGATTCTTCGAAGGCGCTCTTCATCGCGCCGGCGCTGAGATTCGCCAGCTTCTCGAGCGCGGCGAACTGGGCATTCGCTACGGCGAGGAGCGCTTCAACGTTGGCCTTTTGGGCCGCCTGGATTTGTTCGGGGGTCACGTACATTTGTAGCTCCTGTCGGGTAATTGTGCAACGCAGCAAAATGCATTCTAGGCCTATCCCACTGGAAGTCAAGTGGTTTTGCAGTAGTACAAACACCTCGGTGTCGTGTCGCACAAGCGACTACAGACGCCGTGTCGAGGCGCGTAATAGTGGATGTCAGCGCTCGCTCACTGACGCACAGCTATCCTCCAAGGATGTATTTCGACCCCGCCGCGGCCGAGTTCCGCGCCGACCCGTTTCCGGCCTACCGATGGCTGCGCGACGAGGAGCCGGCGCACTGGAGCCGGGTGCTGAAGAGCTGGGTGCTAACGCGCTACGAGGATGTCAAGCGTGTCTGCCTCGACACGCGCATGTCTTCGGACCGGCTGCGGCCGTTTTTCGCTTCGCTGCCTTCGGCCGAGATGGCGCGCATGACCGAGCTGATCCGCGTCCTCACCTTGTGGATGGTGTTCCGCGATCCGCCTGAGCACACGCGCCTGCGACGGCTGGCAAGCCGCGCTTTCCACGTGCGCTCCGTCCAGGCGCTGCGGCCCAACATCGAGGCTCTTACGGCGTGGCTGCTCGAGCGCATCGGCGGCCGCGACTCGTTCGACTTCATCGCCGAATTTGCCGGCCCGCTGCCGGCGCTCGTGATCATCGACATGCTCGGCGCGCCGCGCGGCGAGCTGGAGCGACTGAAGCACCTGTCCGACGAGATGGCGCTCTTCATCGGCAGCGCCCGCGAGAGCGAGGCGAAGTACCAGCGCGCCGAAGCGGCGACGCGCGAGATGGCGGCGTTCTTCCGCGACCTGATCGCGGCGCGCCGCGCGGCCCCGTGCGACGATCTGCTCTCTCAGCTTGTGCACCTCGAGGACGACGGCGAGCGTTTCACCGACGACGAGCTGGTCGCGACCTGCGTGCTGCTGCTCTTCGCCGGGCACGAGACGACCACCCACCATCTGGCGAACGGCCTCGCCGCGCTGGTGCGCTTTCCGAGCGAGATGCAGAGGCTGCGGCGGGAGCGCGCGCTCGCTGCTGCGGCGGTCGAGGAGCTCCTGCGCTACGACGGCCCGGCCGGTGCACAGGTGCGCATTGCGCTCGAGACGCAAGTTTTTCACGGCCGGACGATCGAGCCGGGCGAGCGGGTTTTCCTGATGATGAACGCCGCGAACCGCGATCCGCGCGCCTACCACGAACCCGACCGCCTCGATCTCGCCCGCGACGGCGTCGCGCACCTCGGCTTCGGCTTCGGAGCGCACCTCTGCCTTGGCTTTCCGCTGGCGCGCCTCGAGGGCCAGATCGCGCTTCCGGCCGTGCTCGCGCGCTGGCGCGAGATCGAGATCGGCGAACAGCCGCTCGAGTGGATGGACTCGCTCGTGCTGCGCGGAATGAAGGGGCTGCCGCTGCGCGTACGGCGTTGACTCGCGAACCCGATCATGTTCCTGCGCGGCTATGGGGACTGCTCGCTGCGCTGAGCCTCGCGTGGGGCTTCAACTGGACGGCGATGAAGCTGGCGCTGACCGAGCTGCCTCCTTGGACGTTCCGCTCCATCTGCCTCGGCGCCGGGTCGCTGGTGCTGTTCGCCGCGCTGCGCCTCTCCGGCCAGCCGTTCGTTTGGCCGCGCGGGCAGTGGCGCCGCCTGTGGCTGCTCGCCGTTCTCAACATCTCGGCCTGGAACATCCTCATCGCCTTCGGCGTGAAGATGATCGCGTCGGGCCGCGCCGCGATCCTTGCCTACACGATGCCGGCCCTAGCTATCCCGCTCTCCGCGTGGCTGCTCGGCGAGCGGCTCGCTCCCGGCAAGATCGCTGGGCTCGCGCTAGGCATGGCAGGCATGGCGCTGCTTATCGGCGAGGGATTCGCCGGCATCGGCGCCTCGCCGCTCGGCTCGCTGCTCGTGCTCGGCGCTGCGGCGAGCTGGGCGCTCGGCGCGGTGCTGCAGAAAAAATATCCGGTCGCCCTGCCTGCCGGACCCTACACCGCCTGGATCATGCTCGTGGGTGCGCTGCCGATTGTCGCCGGCGCCGCGCTTTTCGAGGATCGAGCATGGATGCGTCACGTCGGGCCGGGCGCGCTCCTCGGCACTCTGTACAACGTGTTGATCGCCTTCGCGTTCGCGCACTGGGCGTGGATCAGGCTCGCCACCTCCATGTCGGTGAGCGCGTTCTCGCTGAGCATGCTGGTGATCCCGGTGGTCGGCGTGTTCAGCGGCGCGGTCTTCCTCGGCGAGCGCCCGACGGCGCTCGAGTACCTGGCCTTGCTGCTCGTCGTAGGCTCACTGGCTAGCGTGCTGTCGCCAGGGCGCGCCGCGCGGGGATGAGCGCGGCGTTCCATTGTTTTGCCGCTTGTTCGAGGCTCCCGGCCGCCGGCTGGCCGAGAAAGGCGAGCGCCGCGGCGATCTCCTCCGCCCGCCGCCGCACGTCGATCGGCCGGGCCGCTGTCTGCTTGGACAGCTTCTCGCCGTGCGCATTCACAGCAACGGGAACGTGGAGATACCGTGGCGTCGGCGCGCCGAGCAGGCGCTGCAGGTAGATTTGGCGCGCCGTGGAGTCGAGGAGATCGGCGCCGCGCACCACGTCGGTCACTCCCTGCGACGCATCGTCGACGACCACCGCCAGCTGATAGGCGAACAGCCCATCGGCGCGGTAGAGCACGAAATCCCCTACGTCGCGGGAGAGGACCTGAGCCTGCGGTCCCTGAACGCGATCGGCGAAGCGGATCTCTGCAGCCGACGTTCGCAGACGAAGCGCTCGGGCCGTCCGGTCCGCGACAAGGCCGGCCCGGCAGGTGCCCGGGTAGATGCGCGCGCCGTCGACCGCGAGCCCTAGCGACGAGTCGGCGATCTCCCGGCGTGAGCAGCCGCACCAATAGGTGTGAGGCCGCAGCCGCTTGAGCGCCTCGCGATAGAGCGGCTCGCGCCGGCTCTGATAGACGATCTCGCCGTCCCATTGCAGGCCGAGCGCATCGAGCATACGCAGGATCTCGTCCGCCGAGCCGGGCTGCGCCCGTGGGCGATCGAGGTCCTCGATGCGCACGAGCCATCGCCCGCCCGCCGCACGAGCGTCGAGCCAGCTCGCGGCCGCGACGACGAGCGAGCCGAAATGCAGCGCCCCGCTCGGCGAGGGGGCGAACCGGCCGACCACCATGTTGTCTAGACTACACTTGCCCCTTTTTCCGAAAGGTCGCCGTGGCCACCGTCGAGCTCACGCAAGAAAACTTCGAAAACACCGTCCGCGGCAACCCGATGGTGATCGTCGATTTCTGGGCGCCGTGGTGCGGCCCGTGCCGAGGCTTCGCGCCCGTCTACGAGAAAGCGTCCGAAGCGCATCCGGACGTGGTTTTCGCCAAGGTGAACACCGACGAGCAGCAGGAGCTCGCCGGCGCGTTCGGCATCCGCTCCATTCCGACGTTGATGGTGTTCCGCGAGCAGATCATACTGTTTCAGCAGGCCGGGGCGCTGCCGGGGAACGCCCTCGAGCAAGTGATAACTCAGGCACAGGCGCTCGACATGGGAAAGGTGCGCGAAGAGCTGGCGAAGCAGGACGGCAAGCCGCAAGTGAATGAAGGGTAGAGGACGGGGATGAAGGAGCTGCGCCGCTCCGCCGAGCGCGGCTACGCCGATCACGGCTGGCTGCGCTCCTTCCACAGCTTCTCTTTCGCCGATTACTACGATCCTCGGCACATGGGCTTCGGGCCTCTGCGCGTCATCAACGAGGATCGGGTGCGGCCGGGCGCCGGGTTCGGTACCCACGGGCACCGCGACATGGAGATCGTCAGCTACGTGCTCGAAGGCGCTCTCGCGCATAAGGACTCGATGGGCAACGGCTCGACCATCGTTCCCGGCGACGTGCAGCGGATGAGCGCCGGCACCGGCGTGCTGCACAGCGAGTTCAACCACGACGCGGCGCGCGTCACCCATTTCCTGCAGATCTGGATCGAGCCGAACGCCGCCGGCCTGAAGCCCTCCTATGAGCAGAAGCACTTCCCGGCGGACGAGAAGCGCGGCCGCCTGCGGCTCATTGCGTCGCCCGACGGCGCCTCGGGCTCGGTCCAGATGCATCAGGACGCGCGCCTCTACGCCGGGCTGTTCGATGGCACCGAGCGTGCCCGGCTGGCGCTCGCTCCCGGCCGGCGGAGCTACGTGCACCTCGCGCGTGGCAAGGTGCGCGTCAACGCCGAAGCGCTAGCTGCCGGCGATGCGCTGAAGACCGACGCGCCGGCGCTCGATATCGAGGGCGGCGAGGGTGCCGAGGTCCTGGTATTCGACCTGCCGGACGAGCAAAGTCGCCGATAATACGGCCGCGATGGCCGGCACCCGCATCGAGAAGGACAGCTTCGGCGCGATCGAGGTCCCCGCCGACCGGCTGTGGGGCGCGCAGACGGAGCGCAGCCGCCGTTTCTTCCGCATCTCGGGCGAGCGCATGCCGGTCACCGTCGTGCATGCGCTCGCCCGGGTGAAGAAAGCCGCAGCAGCGGTGAATGCGGAGCTCGGGCTGCTCGAGGCGCGCAAGGCGCAGGCCATCCAGCGTGCCGCCGACGAAGTCCTCGCGGGCACGTACGACGAGGAGTTTCCCCTCGTCGTCTGGCAGACCGGCTCGGGCACGCAAAGCAACATGAACGTCAACGAGGTGCTCGCCAACCGCGCCTCGGAGCTCCTCGGCGGCGAACGCGGCGCAAAGCGTCTCGTGCATCCGAACGACGATGTGAACCTCGGCCAGTCGTCGAACGATGTCTTCCCCACGGCCATGCATATCGCGGCAGCGTCATTTCTGCAAAAGCAATTGCTGCCCGCTGTGGAGGCACTGCGGGCGACCCTCGCCGCAAAGCGCGACGCTTTTGCCGATATCGTCAAGATCGGCCGCACGCATTTGCAGGACGCGACGCCACTTTCGCTCGGGCAGGAGTTTTCGGGCTATGTGGCGCAGCTCGAGCGCGCGGCGGCCGGCATTCGCTACGCGCTGAGCGGCCTGTGCGAGCTCGCGATCGGCGGCACGGCGGTCGGCACCGGACTTAACAGTCACCCGGAGTTTGCCCGGCGAGTCTGCGAGCGGCTGGCCGCGGAAACCGGGCTGCCGTTCAAGGAGGCAGCGAACAAGTTCGCGGCGCTCGCCGGCCACGAGGCGCTGGTGCTCGCGCATGGCGCGCTGAAGACGCTCGCCGTGGCGGCGGCGAAGATCGCCAACGACGTACGGCTGCTCGCCTCGGGCCCGCGTTCGGGCCTCGCCGAGCTGCGCATTCCAGAGAATGAGCCGGGCAGCTCCATCATGCCGGGCAAAGTGAATCCCACGCAGGCCGAGGCGCTCACCATGCTGTGCGCCCAGGTGATGGGAAACGACGTCGCGGTGAACATCGGCGCCGCTTCCGGGCATCTCGAGCTCAACGTGTACAAGCCGATGATCATCTATGCGTTCCTGCAGAGCGCGCGGCTGCTCGCCGACGGCTGCCGCTCCTTCGACGAGCATTGCGCGCGCGGCATCGAGCCCGATCGCGCACGCATCGGCGAGCTCCTCGAGCGCTCGCTGATGCTTGTCACGGCGCTCTCGCCCCACATCGGGTACGACCGCGCGGCCGAGATCGCGAAGAAGGCGCACCGCGAGGGCAGCACGCTGCGCGAGGCGGCGCTCGCGCTCGGCTATGTGACGGCCCAGGACTTCGACCGTTGGGTGGACCCGGCGGCGATGATCGGGCCGTCCGGCTAGCTTGCTCGCCATCCTCATATCCGGGCGGGGGAGCAACATGCGCTCGCTCGTGGAAGCGGGCCTCCCGGTCTCGGTCGTCGTCAGCAACCGCGCCGACGCGCCCGGCCTCGACTTCGCGCGCCGGCACGGTATCCCAACCATGATCGTCGAGCACCGCGCCTTTGCAACGCGCGAGGCCTTCGAGGAGGCGCTCGGCGCGGCGATTGAGCGCCATGCGCCGCGGCTAGTGGTCCTCGCCGGCTTCATGCGGGTGTTCACTGCGGCCTTCGTTCGCCGGTATGCCGGGCGCATGCTGAACATCCATCCTTCGCTGCTGCCGGCGTTCCCCGGGCTGGACACGCATGCGCGGGCGCTCGCCGCCGGCGTGAAGATCCACGGCTGCACGGTGCACTTCGTCACTGAGGACCTCGATGCCGGCCCGATCGTCGTCCAGGCCGCGGTGCGTGTGCTCGAGCAGGACAGCGTCTCGTCGCTTGCCGCCCGGGTGCTCGAGCAGGAGCACCGGATCTATCCGCGCGCCGCCCGCTGGTTCCTGGAGCAGCGGCTTGTCGTGCAAGGCAACATCGTGCGAGTCAAGGGAGAGGATGCACAGCTCGTTCTTCCTGCTCTTTAGCCTGGCGGCGCTCGGCGCGCACGCCGAGCCGCCGCCGAGCCTCGAGGTCACGTACGAGCTGCAGCGCAACGGCTCGGCCATCGCCGACGTTACCGAGCGGCTGCAGTACTCGCGAGGCAACTACGAGCTTGCCGAAACCTGGAAGGGACGCGGCATTTATGCGCTGCTCGGCTCGGCACGGCGCGTCAGTCGAGGCAGCATGGTCGGTGGTGTCCTGAGGCCGCGCGAATTCTTCGACGAGCGCTCGGGGCGCGATACCGCGCGGGCCTGGTTTGACTGGAAGGCGAACACCCTTACGATGCAGTACAAAGGAGAGCGCAAGACCGAGCCGCTGCAGCCGGACGGCCAGGATCGCCTTTCCTTTCTCCTCGCCTTGAGCCTGCTGCCGGGTAACGCGAAGGAGGCGGGCTACCATATCGCCGACGGCAAGGGGATCTCGCACCACCGCTATCAGGTGCAGGGCCGCGAGCGCATCGGCACGCCGGCCGGTCAGTTCGATACGGTGCGCATCGAGCGCGTGCGCGAGCCCGGCGAGAAGGACAGCGCCGAGCTCTGGCTGGCGGTCTCGCTCGGCTATATTCCCGTCCGCCTGCTCGATATCGAGAAGGATGGGACGCGCTACGAGCAGCTGGCAACGCGTATCAGCAAGCCGTGAAAGTCTGCCCCTGAGGATCACCGCCGGGCTTCTGGCGCAGGCCGAGAGCGCGCTCGCCGAGTTGCTGCGTTTCTCTCGGCCGGCCGACCAGGCGCTGTCCGCGTATTTCCGGGCGCACGGCGAGCTCGGGGGGCGCGAGCGTGCATTGGTCGCGGAAGCGTCCTTCGCCGCGCTGCGCCGGCGCCGCTCGCTCGCCGCCGCTGCCCGCTCTGAGGAGCCGCGCGCGCTGCTCATCGCGGCTCTCACGCGCGTGCTCGGCTTCTCCGCTCGAGCGCTCGAGGGCCTGGCGGACCCGGCCTGGATCGCCGAGATGCGCGGGGCGTCCAGCGACAGCTTCCCCGACGCAGTGCGGGCCGACTTGCCGGACTGGCTCTGGCAGCGTCTCGCGGACGAGCATGGGGAGGCGGAGGCGATGCACATCGCGCAGGGCCTGCTTAATCCGGCGCCGCTCGACCTGCGCGTCAATCTCGCCCGGATCAGCCGCGAAGAGGCGCAGCGGCGACTCGTTGCCGATGGCCTGGAGGCGCGGCCAACGCCATTCTCGCCGGCCGGGCTGCGGCTTGCCGGAAAACCGGCCGTCAATCGCCATTCGCTCTTCAAGGAAGGATTGATCGAGGTGCAGGACGAGGGCAGCCAGCTGCTTGCCTGGCTCGTAGCGCCACGACGCGGAGAGATGGTGGCCGACTATTGCGCGGGGGCAGGCGGCAAGAGCCTCGCGCTCGGCATGCTGATGCGCAGCACCGGCCGGCTCTATGCCATGGATGTCTCGGAGAAGCGGCTGGCGGCGCTGCGACCGCGCGCCGCGCGCGCCGGCTTGAGTAATATCCACCGTATCGTGCTCTCAGGAGAAGCCGACCCGCGTGCGAAGCGCCTCGTCGGCAAGCTGGACCGGGTGCTCGTCGATGCGCCGTGCAGCGGCTTCGGGACGCTTAGGCGCAATCCGGACCTGAAGTGGCGCCACGACGCCGCTGCGGTCGGTGAAATGGCCATTAAGCAGAAGCGAATCCTCGAAGCGGCGGCCCGGCTGGTAAAGCCGGGCGGACGGCTGGTCTACGCCACCTGCAGCATCCTCCGGGAGGAGAACGAAGCTGTCACCGCGGCCTTTGGGGCGACTGCGGCCGGTTTCCGGGACCTGGACTGCACAGCGCTTCTCGCGGCCCAGCGCATCCCTCTGGCTACCGGGCCGACCCTGCGTCTTTGGCCGCAGCGCCATGGAACCGATGGCTTCTACGCCGCGGCATTCCAGCGGCTGTCCTGAAAAACCTTTGCACACAGGTCCTTACGGAACGCTGACGGGTTCACGTAGAATGGCCGGCGCGATGCAGAACCTCTTTCTCAAAGGCCCGTCCATTACATGATGTTTTCCGGCTTTTTCGAGCTTCCCTGGTGGGGCTACGCCCTAGTGGCCCTTGGCCTCAC
>DASQYN010000247.1:0-10394 GCA_035639215.1 Burkholderiales bacterium | reverse complement strand
CCGGCATCTCGCTGCCGGGCGACTGCGAAATCGGCGAGGGCCTCTACATTGGCCATTTCGGCGGCATCGTGCTCTCCGCCGGCGCGCGCATCGGCCATAACTGCAACATCGCGCAGAACGTCACGCTCGGCAATCGCGTGTTCGTGGGCGCTCATTCGGTGCTGATGGGCGACATCACCGTGGGCGACGACGCCATGATCTGCGCGGGCTCGGTGGTCAATCGCCCAGTGCCGGCGCGCGCCGTGGTGCTGGGCAATCCCGCGCGCGTGATCTCTTACGAAGGCAGCTTCGACTACGTGCTCTACGACGGCATGGACGTCGACCCAGCGCGCCGCGTCTCGCTCGAGGCGCGCCAGCTCTAGCTCGAGCCCCTACAGCGTCAAGGCCCAGCCGACGATGCCCAGGAAGACGAGCAGGCCGATCAGCGCCACGGCGAGCTCCTGCCTGAGCCTGCGGTCCTCCGCATCGGTGGCCGAGCGGTGGAAGCGGCGGTAGGCGGCGGCATTGTCGTCGCCCAGCCGGACGAACGCGAGCAGGCTGCGGCCAAGCTTTTCCATGGCGCTCACGGCCTCAGCCCGGTAGCGTAAGGCGGAAGGTGGCGCCCCTTCCCGGCTGCGATTCCGCGACGATGCGGCCGCCATGGCGGCGCACGATGCGCTGCACGATGGCGAGGCCGATGCCCTGACCTTCGAACTCGGCGGCCGAAGCGAGGCGCTGGAATGCGCCGAACAGCCGCGATGCGTCGCGCATGTCGAAGCCGACGCCATTGTCGCGCACCATATACGCGACGCCGCCGGGGTGGCGCTCGCCGCTGATCTCCACGAGCGGCGCCGGGCTGTGGCGCGAGTACTTGAAGGCGTTGTCGATCAGGTTGGTCCAGACCTGGCGCAGCAGCACCGCATCGGCGTTCGCCGGTGGCAGTGTTCCCACCTTCACCTGGCCGCCGGGGGGCACGGCGAGCGAGAGCTCCTGCAGGACGCTCGCCACCTGGTCGGCGACGTCCACCTCGGCGAGCCGCAGGGCGGCGCGCCCGCTCTCGGCGAGGCGCCGCAGCGACTCGATGATCTCGTTCATGCGCGCCGTATTGGCCTCGATCTCGCGCGCGCAGGTCTGCGCCAGGCTGTCGAGCGTGTCCTCCTGCTCGAGGAGAAGGTCGACGAACCCGGCGATCGCCGCCAGCGGCTGGCGCAAGTCGTGCGAAAGCGAGTCGTTGTAGCTCTCGAGCTGGCGATTCAGGTCCTGCAGCTCCTGCAGCGACTTCTCTGCCCGGCAGCGCTCGCTCAAGTCGGTCCATGTGCCCACGTGGCGGCGCTCGTCGCCGATCGACACGGCATGCGCGGCGACGAGCACGTCGATACGCCGGCCGTTGGCCGCGACGAAAGCGCCCGGATGGCGCTGCGGGTCGCCCGCCGGGCCGGCGAAGCCGAACTCGGACGCGCTGCGGCCTACGACCTCGGCGGCGCGCCGGCCGGTAAGCCGCTCCCAGCTGGCATTCACCTCGAGCAGCGTACCGCGAGCGTCGAGCAGCGCCATGGCGGCCGGGCTCGCCTGGAATAGCACGGCGTACTTGTCGCCGGAGATGGCGTCCACCGGCCGCCAAAAACGCTGCATGCGCAGCGCCACGCGCCGCAACAGCGAAGGAATCATCGGCAGGGCGCGTTCCGCGAGAGCCAGCACGGGCGTAACGATAGGACGAGGTTCAACGCAGTAGTAACAGCCTATGCAAGGCTTTGTCAGCGACTGTCAGGGCAGCGTGACTTATGCCGCATCGGCACGCGGGCGCGCGAAATGGCGTTGCATGCGGCGCTGGCTCGCATCGAGCACGCGCAACGCCTGATCGATACTCGCCTCGAGCGCGGCGCGGTCGCCGTCGCACGCATTGCGTTCAAGGGCTCGGCATTCGCCGCACAGGCGCGCCGCGCCGATGGAGCCGCTGCTCCCCTTCAGCCGATGCGCCTCGCGCGCGAGCCGCTCGCCGTCGCCGGCCCGGGCGCAGTCGCGCATCCGCTCGAGCGCCGCGCGCGCTTCGCGCGCGAAAGACTCGACCAGGTGGGCGAGGAAGGGCTTGCCCGACTTCGCCTCCACGGCCATCAGCTCGTGCACCGTTTCCAGGTTCAGCAGCTCGTCAGACATCGCCCTCCTCCCGAAGATGCGGCAGCTCGATTACGGCGAGCGTGCCTTTCACGGGGCGCCGCTCGATCCGCAGCGTGCCGCCGCAGCGCCTGACGACCGCCTCGGCGATGAGCTGCCCGAGGTCGGCGCCCGGCGCCGCATGGCTCGCCTCGTCCTCGACGCTCAGCACGACGCTGTCGCGCTGCCTGGCGAGCGTGACCTGGACTGCGCCGGCGGCGTGCGAGCGCTCGATCGCCCCGGCGATCAGATGCGCGATGGCGCGCCGCAGCCTCGTCGGGTCGGCGACCGTGCGCATCGCCGCGCCGCCCGACAGCAGGCGCACCGGCGCCGCTTCCGGGCGTGCCAGCTCGGCGATCAGGCCGCGCACCAGGGCGTCGACCTTGAGCGGCACTGCGCGCATCGGCGCCGCACCGATCTCGATGCGCTCCATGTCGAGCCACTGCTCCACCGCCCCGGCCAGGCGCCCGGCGTTCTCGAGGGCGATGGCGAGGAGCGATTCGGGCATGCCTTGGGCGGCGGCGGCCCCGTCGTGCTGCATCAGCTCGAGCGCCGCGATGATCGAGGCGAGCGGTGTACGCAACGCGTGATTGGCCGCCGTCAGCAGCTCGCGGCGCACCCGGTCCAGCCGGGCGCGTTGCTCGAGGCGCGCGCGCCGCGCCGCGGGCGCCGGCGCGGCCGCCGCCTTCTCTCCCGGATGGTCGGAGGTGCTCAGCACGTAGCCCACGCTGCGTCCGCTCGGATCCCGATCGGCGACCGCGCTCACCTGCACGAACTTCTTGGTCCCGTTCTTGTGGCGCAGCGCGTACTCGCGCGCCGCCGCAGCGCCTCTTTCGACCTCTTCGACCTGCCGCCGGGCGCAGCGTAGCGTGGCGGTGTCGACCAGATCGGCCAGGTCGCGACCGTGGAGCGTGTCGGGCGCATGGCCGAGCAGCTCGTGGCAATGCCGGTTGGCGAAGCGCACGCGCAGGTCTCGGTCGACGTAGACGAGCGTCGCTCCGGCCTGCTGCGCGACGCGGCGGATCGTGTCGTCCTTAACCGTCATTCGCCCGGCTCCCCAGCACCCGATCGATGGTCTGGACCAGCAGGCGCGGCCGGAACGGCTTGACGAGGATGTCGCTCACGCCCAGCGAGTCGCCGTCCTCGCCGAGCTCGGGCTCGGCCGTCGCCGTGAGAAATATCACCGGGATCTCACGCAGCTCGGCGCTGGACCGCATCGCGCGCAGCACCGCAACGCCGTTCATGCCGGGCAGATCGATGTCGAGCAGCACGAGGTGCGGCACGGTTTCGCGCGCGGCATCGAGCGCCCGCGCGCCGTCGGCCACGGTCTGCACGGCGTAGCCGCCTAGCTGCTCGAGGACGATGCGTACCAGGCGCTGCAGGCTCGCATCGTCCTCGACGTGGAGAATCTTTTTGAGAGGCCGGCTCATTCAGGTCTGCGCGCCGCGGCGTCGCTCGGTAGAATGGCTGCTCAGGGGAAAGCAGCGCAAGGATCGAAGGGAGCCCGCAACGCGATGGCCGCGCAGCGAGACGTGAAACCGGCGCCCGGTGCGCCGCGCATCGCCGTCCTGGAGGACGATGCGTCCCAGGCGAAGCTGGTCGAGCACTGGATCACGTCCCAGGGCTACGTCTGCCGGACGTTCGGGCGCGGCAAGGACATCCTGGACGCGCTGCTGCACGATACCTACGACCTGGCCGTGCTCGACTGGCGCGTGCCCGACCTGAGCGGCGAGGAGGTGCTGCGCACGCTGCGCCGGTCGCTGCGCCAGCCGCTGCCGGTGCTTTTCACGACGGCGCGCGACCGGGAAGAGGATATCGTCCACGCGCTGAAGAGCGGCGCCGACGACTACCTGGTGAAGCCGCTGCGCCGCCTCGAGTTCCTCGCCCGCCTGGAGGCGCTGCTGCGCCGCTTCCACGGTCCGGCCCGCGATTCCGACCAGCCGATCGAAGTGGACGGCTTTCGCATCGACCCGCAGGGCCGCACGGTCCACAAGGCCGGCGCCATGATCGACCTCACGCAGAAGGAGTTCGAGATGGCCGTGCTGCTCTTTCGCAACGTTGGACGGCTGCTCTCGCGCTCCTACCTGCTCGATTCGGTCTGGGGCATCAGCGCCGAGGTCAGCACGCGCACGGTCGACACGCATGCGAGCCAGCTGCGCAGCAAGCTCGGCCTTTATCCCGAGCAGGGCTGGCGTCTGAGCGCCGTGTACCAGCACGGCTACCGCCTGGAGCGCATCACGCCGCAGGCGCCGGGCGACAGTGGGACGAAGCTCGCGCCGGTACCGGCTCGGGAGAAGAAGGCCTAGCCCGCGCCGCTCGGGCCGCCGCGTCATGGCGCCCTCCCCGCGCTCGCTGCCGGGACGGCGTCGGCTTTCCGCATGCACAGCTCGACGAGGCGGCGCGCGATGGCCGATGGCGGCAGGACGTCGTGCACCGCGTTCAACGCGATGGCGCGCTTCGGCATGCCGAAGACGACGCAGCTCGCCTCGTCCTGGACGATGTTGTGCGATCCGGCGCGCCGCAGGCCAACCATCGCCTCGGCGCCGTCCGCGCCCATGCCCGAGAGCAACACGGCGATGCAGTGCCGGCCGCCCGCCTCCGACGCAGAGCGAAATAGCGCGTCGACCGACGGACGATGCCGGTTGATCGGCGGATCCTCGGAAAGCCGGGTCTCGAGCCGCCCGGTGCGCGCGCCGACGGTCATGTGCTTGCCGCCCGGAGCGATATAGGCATGCCCGGGCTGCAGCGGCTCGCCGTCCTCGCCCTCCTTCACAGCGATGGCGCAAAGGCTGTTCAGCCGCTGCGCAAAGCTGCGCGTGAAGCCGGCGGGCATGTGTTGCGCGACAAGGATCGGCGGCATGCCGGCCGGCAGCGGCACGAGAAGCTCGCGCAGCGCCTCGACGCCGCCGGTCGACGCCCCGATGACGATGAACTTGCTCGCGAGCGCGCGGCCCGCAGCGAGACGCGGCACGGCCGCAGCGCCGCGCGTGGTGGTGCGCCCGAGGCGCGCCCCGGCCGCCGCGCGCAGCTTGTCGGCGACCTCTTCGGCATAGGCGGCGATCTCCTCCTCGGTCGTCAGCACCGGCTTGGCCACGAAGTCCACCGCGCCGAGCTCGAGCGCGCGCAGCGTCACTTCCGCGCCCTGCGCCGTAAGCGACGAGACCATCACCACCGGCACCGGCCGCGAAGCCATCAGCCGCGGCAGGAACTCGAGGCCGTTCATGCGCGGCATCTCGACATCCAGAGTGATCACGTCCGGGCTGAGGCGCCGCAGCTGCTCCATGGCCACCACCGGGTCGCTCGCCACGGCGGCAACCGTCATGTCGGGCTGCGCGTTGATGATCCGGCTCATGATGCCGCGCATCACCGCCGAGTCGTCGATGACGAGGACGCGGATCATCGGCGCACCTTGAAGATCTCGATCTCGCCCGCAGTGCCGCGCTGCAGCCGGGCAAGATAGTCGCGCTCGCGCCGTTGCAGCGTGTCGTCTCGCAGGCTCGCCAGCCGCTTCACCAGGACGCGCCCGCTCGCCGCAAAGAAGGCCAGCTTGCGCGGATACAGGTCCTCGAGGTCCTGCGCCACCACCGGGATGCGCTCCTCGGCGAGAAACTCGAGCACGAATTCGGCGTTGCGGCTGCCGATGTTGAGCGTATCCATTCCGTCGAGGACATTGGCGCCGCCGAACACCTTGGCGACGAGGCTACCCCGCTCCGCGCCGCACTTCAGCATCCGGTTGATGAGCACCTCCATGGCATAGATCCCCAGGCGGGCCGAGTCGCCGGCGCCGGGAAGCATGAAGTGGTTCATTCCGCCGATCCGGCGCTGCCCGTCCCAGAGGCAGGCGGAGACGCACGAGCCGAGCACGGTGACCAGCGCCACGTCGCTCGGCGTCGCGAAATATTCGCCCGGCGGGATCTTGACGACCTCGCGCTGCAGCTGCTTGTCGAAGTAACGGGCGACCGGTTCTTCCATGGCTTCAGCGCCTCGTGTAGGCAGTCTTGCCGGAAGCGCGGAACGCCGGATGGCCGGCGGCGCAGCTCTCGGAATGGCCCAGGAAGAGCAGCCCACCGGGCATGAGCACCGCGGCGAGCCGGTCGAGCAGCCGCTGCTGGCCGGCGCGGTCGAAGTAAATGATCACGTTGCGGCAGAACACCGCGTCGAAGCGCTCGCCCGGCGCCCAGTGAGTTGCCAGCAGGTTGCGGAACTCGAAGCTCACCATCTCGCGCACCTCCGGTCGCAGCCGCGCGAGCCCGTCGTTCCCGCCGGTGCCTCTCAGGAAGTGCGGCTGCATGCGGCTGCGGCCGGCCCGCTCGAGCGCCTCCAGCGGGTAGACGCCGCGCCGCGCCACCGCGAGCGCGTCCGTATCGATGTCGGTCGCGAGGATGCGCGCCGCGCAGCCCGCCTCGCGCAGCGCGATCGCCGCCGAGTAGGGCTCCTCGCCGGTCGAGCAGGCGCTGCTCCAGACGCGCAGCGGGCCGGCACGCCGTGCCTGGGCGACCAGCATGTCGAAGTGGTGCGATTCGCGAAAGAACGCGGTGAGGTTCGTGGTGAGCGCGTTGATGAAGCGTTCGCGCTCTTCGGAGTCCGGCTGCTCCACCCAGTCGAGGTAGTCCCGGAAGCTCGACTTGCCGGTCGCGCGCAGGCGCCGCGACAACCGGTTGTAGACCATGTTTTCCTTGCGCTCGTGCAGCGAGATGCCGGCGTACTCGGCAATCAGCTCGCGGACCCGGTGGAAGTCCTGGCGCGTGAAGCTGAAGTCGTGCTGCAGCGATTGCATGAGATTGCCGGGCACCAGGTTGTCGAGCTTCACGCGTGGCCTTGGATGGGGAGCCGCGAGCCCATGATCGGGCGGGACGGGGGAGGAAAAGTCAGCCACTGTGGGTCTGCCGCAAAGCTCTGCAATCCCCTCTCGTGACGAAAAAAAGCCCGCGGCACTACGAGTGCCGCGGGCGCCACCCCACCCCCCTTAGAACTCCTGCCAGCCTTCCTCGGCGTGACCATTGCCCTTGCGCTTGCCCGCGGCTTTCGGCGCGTGGGCGTAGAAATCCGGCTTCTTCGTGCTCGCCGCTGCCGGCTTCTCCGTAGTCGGCTTCTCGACAATCGGCTTCTCGACCGGTTTCTCGGCAAGCGGCTTCTTCGTCGGCAGCGCGGGAATTTTCGGTGCCGGCGCGTGCGCGGCCTTCGGCGCGCGGACGGGCTGCGCGGCCTCCTCGCCGAGGCGGAACGCCGCCACGGCGCTCGACAGCGCCTTCGACTGCTCCTCCAGGCTTCCCGCCGCGGCGCTCGCCTCCTCGACCATGGCCGCGTTCTGCTGAGTCACCTTCTCGAGCTGCGTCACCGTCTCGCTCACCTGCTCGATGCCCTGCGCCTGCTCCTGGCTCGCCGCGGTGATCTCGGCGATCAGTGTCGTTACCTTCTTCACCGCCTCCACCACCTCCTCCATCGTGCGCCCGGCATCGTTCACCTGCCGCGAGCCGGCGTCCACCTTCGTCACGGAATCGGTAATCAGGCCCTTGATCTCCTTCGCGGCCGCCGCCGCGCGCTGCGCGAGGCTGCGCACCTCGGAGGCCACCACGGCGAAGCCGCGTCCCTGCTCGCCTGCGCGCGCCGCCTCCACCGCCGCGTTGAGCGCGAGGATGTTGGTCTGGAAAGCGATGCCGTCGATCACGCCTATGATGTCGGCGATCTTCTTCGACGCGGCGGTGATGTCATTCATCGTCCCGACCGCCTCGCGCACCACCGCGCCGCCCTTCGCCGCAACGCCGGAAGCCTGCGCCGCGAGCTCGTTCGCCTTCTTCGCGTTCTGCGCGTTCTGTCCTACCGTCGCGGTCATCTGCTGCATCGAAGCCGAGGTCTCCTCCAGGGCGCTCGCTTGCTGCTCGGTACGGGTCGAGAGGTCCGAATTGCCCTGCGCGATCTCCCGCGAAGCCGTGGCGACTAGGTCCGTGCCGGCGCGCACGCCGGTCACGATGCGCTTCAGGCTGTCGTTCATGTCCCGCAGCGCCCGGGTGAGCTGCGCCGTCTCGTCGGCGCCGTCGACGCGGATCTGCGAGCTCAGGTCGCCGCTCGCGATGCGGTCGGCGACGGCGATCGCCCCCTGCAACGGGCGCACGATGCGGCGGCTCATCACCAGCGCGATACCGATGGAGATGACGAGCGCCAGCGCGACCAGGACGATCAGCGCCACCGTAACCTTGGCGAACGCCGCGCGCGCATCGTTGTAGTCCTCCTGGGCGCCGCGCTGCTCGAGCGCCACCAGCTCGTCGAACAGCTTCGACATGTCCTGAAAATCGGCATCCGCAGTCTGCATCGCCGCCGTGCCGGTATTCACGTCCCCGGCGCTGAGGTCGATCGCCAGGTCGACGTCCTTGCGGTACTTCGCCAGCTTGGCGACGACCGCCTCGGCCGTGCGACGCTCTTCCGGCGTGCGCTCCGTGCGCGCGCCGAAGGTGGCGACGTCCTTCGACACCGAGTCCACCCGGGAGAGCAGCGCGCCGGAGGTCTGCTTGATCCGCTCGTCGCCCAGGCTGCCGATCACGCTGAACAGCCGGTAGACGCCGGCGTGGACGTCGCCGACGTCGTGCACCGCCCGGGAGGCGAGCTGGTAGCTGCCGAAGCGCTGCTCGAACAGCTCCGATAGCGTGTGCTGCTGGCCGATAAGCACACTGTAGGCCGTCAGGCCCAGAGCCAACAGGAACGCGATCGCCACGCCGGGCGCGATCAGAATCTTGTGCCAGACCTTCATAGTTCTTCTCCCATTTTTCGACGCTCTGCGCAGCCGATCTTAGTTCGGCTTGTAGACGCCGCCGCACACGACCGTGTCGTTCAGCCGCTCGCAGTACATCTGCTTGGGCTCGATCTTCTTGCTCATCGGGTCGGTGAACTTGTACTCCTGCCAGAAGCTCGGCTTCGACTTGGCGAGCTCGACGCGCTCGCGCACGAACTCCTTGCCGTCGATGTCCTTCAGGTCGATGACCACCTTGCCGACCATGCGCGGGTTCTGGCCGTGCGCCCAGACCTTGCCGTCGAGCCCGTACACCACGAGGTAAAGGTCGCGGTCCCTGAAGTTGCTATCCTTGCTCGTAAATTGCGCGTAGGCCTTTTCCGCGCCGTTCGCCTTGATGTACTTCACGCCCTTTTTCACCATGGCGACCGCCTCTTCCGGCGTGGCGCGCTCGGCGGACCAGGCGTTGCCGTTCGCCAACATTGTCGCGGCGGCGATGGCGATGATGCCGAGGGACTTGCTGAACTTGGTTTTCATGACGCTACCTCCTTAGTAAATGCTTGTTCAACGCTTCTCCATTGCCAGCCGCGGCGCCGCATCGCGCCCGCCGGAGACGGCGAGCACGCGTGCGTAGCGGCTGTCGGCCGCCTGTACCAGCGCGGCAAGCTGCTCGAGCCGGGCCTGTTGTCCGGTGTCGCCGGCGCTCGACGCGGCGCGCCTCGCCAGCTCATCGATTCGTCGCCGCGCCTCGTCGCGCCGCTCGCGGTAATAGCCGTGCTTCGCAGCGCTCGCCGAGCTGGCGACGACCCTTCTCTCGAGCTCCCGCAGCAGCTGCAGGCGGCCCTGGATGCCGGCCGCCGCTTGCGTGAATTCGACCCTGCGCGCATCGCCGGGCCGGGCGGCGACGCTCGCCGCCTCGGCCACCAGCCAGACGCAGGCAGGCACGAGGAAGACGAGCATCAGCGCGCCGAGCCCGAAGCCGTGCGTGTCCATGCCCTGCGGAAAAGGTTGGGCGGCCTTCATGGCTCAGGCCGCCACCGGCGTACGTGTGTCGATGAGCTGCATGTCCTCGCTCGTCATCAGCCGCTCGATGTCGACCAGGATGAGCATCCGTTCGCCGACGGTGCCCAGACCGGTGATGAAGC
Organism: Burkholderiales bacterium; assembly: GCA_035639215.1. Lineage (GTDB taxonomy): Bacteria > Pseudomonadota > Gammaproteobacteria > Burkholderiales > SG8-39 > SCGC-AG-212-J23. The sequence goes on along the minus strand of DASQYN010000247.1, from coordinate 395 downwards.
GGGTGTCGAGCTGGCCACCGAACTCGGGGGCGGCGCGCATCTGCTCGGGGGACAGGGTGATGACATCGGACACCGCGTCGACCACTATGCCGAGCACTCGCCGGGCCACCGTGAGGATGATCACCACGGTAAAGGCGTCGTACTTCGGCTCGCCTAGGCCGAACTTGATGCGCATGTCGATGATCGGCACGATGGTGCCGCGCAGGTTGATGACGCCCTTGATGAAGGCCGGCGTGTTGGCGATCGCCGTCGGCGTCTCCCAGCCGCGGATTTCCTGGGCCTTGAGGATGTCGATGCCGTACTCTTCGGCGCCGAGGCGGAAGGTCAGGAACTCGCGGCCGACGGCTTCGACGCCGCTCGCGGCGCTCTTCGGCGCCGGCTGGATCAGTGCAGTT
>DASQYN010000246.1:0-5955 GCA_035639215.1 Burkholderiales bacterium | reverse complement strand
GCGCGCCTGCATTCAAAAGCTAGTGTCGAATCGATTTACATGAAACCTGGGTTCCGAGCCGAACCCCTTGATTTGGAACCGTGGCACGCGGTGTGCATGCAGCGCGACACCCAACCGAGCCGCAAGCTCGGCTTCGCCCCTCCTGACTCCCTCAGGCAGGGGCGTTTCTTTTTCCGCTTACCGGAACATAGCGCTCGCTACTCCAGCCGCCGGAGGTATTCCTTGGTGAAGACGTAATCGGGAAGCTCACGGGCTTTCATGGCCGAATAATCGAGGACCGACTCCTCGGCCTTGTTCAGGGCGTCGGCCATGATCAGCCTCGTCGGGCGCAGTTTCCCGCCCAAGGACTTGTAATCCTCATAGCTGCAGGTCTTGAGCAGCCGCCCCGACAACGAATAGAACTCGGCCTTGAACGGCCGGAAGGTCGACTGCGCCACCCAGTAGCGCACGCGCTGATAGGTCACCGAGCGGTCCACGGCGACGAGGTCCAGGACGTAAAGCGCTTCCCTGCCAACCTTCTCCGTCCCGGTCACGCTCGCGTTGTAGTCGCCAGAAAAATTCGCGCGGGCGATGTCCCCGTTGGATACCTGCCCGATGAGGCGCTGCGCGAGGGAGAGCCGGACGGGTTGCGAGACGCGCGGCAGGAACATCCACAGATCGCGGCCTTTCATGAGGAGAATCTGGCCGCGCTCGGAGGCCGGCTCGAGCGTCATGACGATGGTGTTCTCGTTGCCCTTGGAGAGGACCTTGTAGAGCCGCGTTTCCGTCGCCTTGTCGGACTGGAAAGTCCGGATGCTGACGACCACCTCGAACCCTTCGCGCGGGAAACGGGCCTCGTCGGCGCGCCGCACGATCTCCTGGGCGGACACGGAAGGCCCTGCCGCGACCGGCGAAGAAGCGCCCGCCAGCGCGGCGATGAGGGCGAGCGGCCAGCAGACCGTTCGCAGTTTCGCTATCATCCGGCGGAAGAACAATACATTGGCGCCCGCCTGCCGATGGAAATCGTTCGTCTGGAAAGCGTGTACAAGGAATACCCCCTGGGCAACCACATGGTCCAGGCGCTGACCGACGTCAGCTTCACCGTGCAGGAGGGCTCGCTCCTCGCAATTGCCGGACCTTCCGGCAGCGGAAAATCCACGCTCCTCAACCTGATCGGTCATATCGATGTGCCGAGCCGCGGCGCGGTCATTGTCGCAGGCCACGACATCACCGGAAAGACCCCCGACGAGCTCGCCGACCTGCGGCTGCGAACGATCGGCTTCATCTTCCAGTCCTTCAACCTGTTTCCGGTGCTCTCGGCGGAAGAGAACGTGGAATATCCGCTGCTGCAAATGCGCGAGCTGAAGCGCAAGGAAAGAAAACAGCGCGTCGCCGATCTGCTCTCCATCGTCGGATTGTCCAAGTACGCGCGCCATCGGCCGAATCAGTTGAGCGGCGGGCAGCGCCAGCGCGTGGCCATCGCCCGCGCGCTCGTCACGCGGCCGAGCATCGTGCTCGCCGACGAGCCGACGGCCAATCTCGACCACAAGACCGGGCTCGGCATCCTCACGCTGATGAAAGAGATCAACCGGTCGCTCAAGACGACCTTCATCTTCTCCAGCCACGACCAGAAGGTGATCGATTTTGCCGATCACTATCTCGGCATCGAGGACGGCGAAATCCGCTATTTCGGCATCCGCAAGGACGACAAGTGGCTGGTCCACGACGACTGGCGCGGCCGCAACTACACCGGAAAGACAACGAGCTCGAGCCCAGGTGCGCGTGGCGCCTAGAAGTTTCGCTGCCTCCGCGGCGCGCGGCGCACTCGCTTTCTGCCTTTCGCTATCGGCCAGTCTTGCTTCCGCGGTGGACCTCGGTGCCACCACCGTGCACTCGAGCATCGGCCAACCGCTCAATGTCGAGGTGGAGCTGGTCGCGCTCAAGCCCGGCGAAGACAAGACCATCACGGTCCGCCTGGGCTCTCGGCAAGCGCACGAAAAGGCCGGCATCGATGTCGATCATAGGCCGGCGGATCTGAAAGTCAGCGTCGGGCGGCGGGACGGCCGGCCCGTGCTGCGCCTCAGGACTGTGCAGCCGGTCAAGGAAGCCTTCATGGAGGCGGTGATCGTGCTTGGCTCGAGCGCAGGCACGACAACGCATCGCTACACGGCCTTTCTCCGGCCGCCCGGAAGCGAGCCGGCGAAACGCTCGGCGCAGCGCGGCGCACCGCCAACCAACCCGAAGCCGTTGCCCGCGCCCTCGCCCGCTCTCGAGGTGGCAGCGGGCACCGCCGCCGCCGCGGCGCCGCTCTCGAGAGACGAGCTTTTCGGGCTCCCGGCTCGCGAGGAGCCGCCGACTGCGCAGGCGGCGCCCGGGCCCGGATCCCGCGATGAGCTTTTCGGTGTGCCAGCGGCGGAAAAGGCGCCGGCATCCGGGCCGAAGCCGCTCGAGTGGCACGGCTTCGTCCAGAACACGACGGCGTACGACTACCAGGATCCACAGCACTGGTCGCGCGCCGTGGTGAGGACGCAGCTCGGCACACAGGGCGGCTCAGGCAACTTCAAGTGGAAGGCGAGCGCGCGGCTGGACGTCGACCCGGTCTATTTCAACAGCGGCTTCTATCCCGAGCCGGTGCGCGACGACCAACGGGCGAACTTCATGCTTCGAGAGACCTATATCGATACGTCGCTCGGCGCGCTGCAATTTCGCCTCGGCAAGCAGCACATCGTATGGGGCGAGATGGTCGGCATCTTCGTCGCCGATGTGGTCTCGGCACGCGACCAGCGCGACTTCATCCTGCCCGACTTCGACATCCTGCGCATTCCGCAGTGGGCCGCGCGCGCGGAGTACTTCGGCGAGAACTCGCATGCCGAAATCATCTGGCTTCCCTATCCCGCGGTAGACAACATAGGCAAGCCGGGCGCCGAGTTCTATCCGTACCGCATCCCTCCGCCGCCAGGCTTCGAGCAGCAGTTCAACAACGACGTCACGCCCGAGCGCAACCTGAAGAATTCGAACTTCGGCGCGCGCGTCTCGACGCTGCAAAGCGGCTGGGATCTCGCCGCCTTTTATTACCGCAGCACCGACGTCAGTCCAACCTTCTACCGCGAAGTGGCGCTCGCGCCTACGCCGACCCTGACCTTCACCCCGCGCCACGACCGCATATGGCAGGCCGGCGGCACGGTGACGAAGGATTTCCGCTCCTTCGTCGGCAAGGCGGAAGCCGTCTATACGGGCGGACGCAAGTTCAACGTCACCCGGCTGGCCGAGCCGGAGGGCGTGGTGCCGCAGGATACGCTCGACTACGCGTTCGGCCTCGACTTCACGCTGCCGCACGAGACGCGGCTGAACGTGCAGTACTTCGAGCGCGTGTTCTTCGATCATGATCCGGACCTGCTGCAAGACCAGCGGGAAGGCGGCGTTACGCTTCTCATCAACACGAAGATAGCGGGCTCGTTCACGCCGGAGCTGCTCATCCTGCAGAGCGTCAATCGCAACGACCGCCTGGCGCGCGCCAAGCTGGGCTGGGGCGCGACGCAGAATCTGGCTTTGACCGTCGGGGTAGACGTGTTCACGGGACAGCAGACGGGTTTCTTCGGCCGTTTCAACGACCGGGATCGCGTCTACTTCGAGGCGCGCTACGACTTCTAGGAGGCCTTAGAGCTTCAGCGACTCCAGTCGCCTGCCGAACGCTTCGAGCTCGAGCAGCAGCAGCACGGAGGGCGCACCCACGCGGCTGCAGAAGCGTTCCGTCGCGCCGACGCTGAAACCGAAAACGCGCTGATAGAAGCGCGCGTGCCGGGGGTTGACCTCTATCACTACGTCGGTAAGCGCGTACATGAAGCGCGTGATGACATACGCCGAGCGCACCAGCGCGTCGAGCGCGCGCCGCCAGTCGCTGCCTTCCTCGAGCGCGAGCCGCACCAGCTCGCCGATCCGGCGCCCGCGGCTGCGCAGCTGCTCGATCTCCGCTCCGTAGCTCTGCTCTGCGAACAGGCCGTACACCCCGCCCGGGCGAAGGGTGAGCGTCCCGACTACGTCATCTTCGCTCTGCGCCAACAGGGTTACGAGAGGCGCGGCCGCGGCGCGAGATTCGCTCGACAACGCGTATCCGCGCCATGCGTAGCGGCGGCGAACCAGATCGTCGGCGGCCGCGAGCTGCTCGCGGCGAAGCGCCACCAGGCCGCGCATCCGATCTGAAGTGCTGGGCGGCAGGTGAGCCGGGCACAGGATCGTCTCGTCGAGAAGTGAATCGAGCCAGGAGCTTTGTTGATCCGGCGCCACGGTGCGCGCCGATGGCCGGGCTTGCTGCGGAACTGCGCCTGCGATATCCACCCTGTTTCCTTCCCATTGCTACTTGGTTCTCGCGTTGTAGCCGGGCTAGGCGGAACTTACGGGCTTTGCCCTTATAGGCTGAACGGCTCAACGCGTTCTTGGCCTCTTTGTATCAAAGTCTTGGCGCACTGCCTACTGTCGCTGGTGGGCGACGGCGAGGCGCGCGCACAACGTCACACGAGACGACGCAAGGCTTCGACGATCGGCAAGCGCGACACGCGATACGCCGGAGCCACGGAAGCAAGCACGGTGGCGATCAAGCCGATGAGGAATGCGCCCGCTATCACGGACGGAACGAGCATGATGCGCGCGGTGTATTCCAGGTTTGAGTTCGGCGGCGGCGGCATCGGGATGCCAGCGTAGGAAACGAGCCATGCCGCGGCGCTGCCGAGCAGCGCACCGATCAATGCGCCCAATGCGCCCATCAAGGCGCCTTCGGCGAGCACGAGCCAGAGCACGTCCGAGCTGCGATTGCCCAGCGAACGCATGGTGCCGAACTCGCCCGCGCGCTCGAGCACCCGCACGTTGATCGCCCCGGTCACGGCGAGCAGGACCATGAACAGCACGATCAGCCGCAACACGCCGAACTGTCGGTCGTAGAGCGCCACGGCCTTGGCGTAGAAATCGTTGAGCGAATCCCATGTCCTGAGCTCAAGATGCGCGTCGGCTACCCGGGGACCCAAGGCGGCGGCCACCTGTGCCGTGTGGGAAGTGTCGTCGAGGACCACGACGATGGTGTTGATTCCGTCGGTGTTGAGCAACTCCTGGGCGACGGGCAGCGGAATCTTGATCGTCCGATCGTCGTAGTCCTTCGAGAAGCTCTGAAACGTGCCGACCACTTCCACCTCGACGGTATTCATCGCCTCGTCCACCGTCGGCGCGACGATGCTCACCAGGCTGCCGGGCTTGAGGTCGAGGGCGCGCGCCACGCCCGCGCCGACGAGAGCTCCGTAGCGATCGGCGGCGCGAAGCATCCGCCCTTGCTGCAGCACGAGCGACGTGCCGAGCTCGGCCTCGCGATCGGGCTCGATGCCCTCGCCGACGATCGGGTAGCTCGAGCGGCCATTGCTGAGCAGGCCGGAGAAATTGATTCGCCGCATCGTCGCCTGAATGTGCGCCTGGTCCGTCAGCCCTACGCGCTGCGCATCCGCCGGCGCGATCAGATACTTGCTGGGAGCGCGGGAGCCGGAGTCGAAGAACCCGGCGCGGGCGATCTGCAGATGGCCCGACTGGGAATGGATGACCGCCTCGCCGAGCTGACGGATCAGGTCGTGCACGAAGCCGCCGCTCAGGATGAGGCCCGCCACGCCGGCGGCGATCGCGGCGAGCGACAGCGCCGAGCGCCGCTTGTAGCGCTCGACGTTGCGTAGCGCAAGGCCGAGGAGGACCTTAGCGTCCATGCCGCAGGGCCTCGGCGATTACCATGCGCGAGGCTTTCCACGCCGGATACAAGCTTGCGACCAGCGCCGTCGCTATGGCGATGACGAGGGCATCGCGCACCAGCGAGCCAGTGACGACGATCTGCCCTACGTAGCCGCGCGCCATCCCGGGCGGCGGCGGCATGGGAATGCCGATCTTCGAGATGAGCGCGGCCAGAAGGTAGCCGAGCACCAACCCGACGATGCCGCCGATCATGCCGAC
>DASQYN010000245.1:0-2123 GCA_035639215.1 Burkholderiales bacterium | reverse complement strand
TTTGGCGGGCGTAGCCTTGCGAAATGGACCTCTGGCCGAGCCTGCCGTACCCGGAGTGGAAGGACACCTTCGAGACGCTGCGCCTGTGGCTGCAGGCCGTCGGCAAGGTGCGGCTGGTGCAGTCACCGTGGGTGAACCATCAGTGGCACGTGGCGCTCTACGTCACGGCACGCGGCCTCACCACTTCGCCGATCCCGCACGGCACGCGCGTGTTCCAGATCGACTTCGACTTCATCGAGCACCGCCTCGCCATCGCCTCGTGCGACGGCGGCCGGCGCGGCTTCGGGCTCGAGCCGCAGCCGGTCTGCGTCTTCTATCGCCGCCTCTTCTCCCTGCTCGCCGAGCTCGACCTCCCGGTGACGATCAACCGCAAGCCGAACGAGCTCGCCGAGGCGATACCGTTCGACGAGGACGACGTGCATCGCAGCTACGATGCCGGGTATGCGAACCGGTTCTGGCGCGCCCTCGTTCAGGCCGATCGCGTGTTCAAGATTTTTCGCGGCCGCTTCGCCGGCAAGTGCAGCCCGGTGCACTTCTTCTGGGGCAGCGGCGACCTCGCGGTGAGCCGCTTCTCCGGGCGCCGCGCGCCGGCGCACCCGGGCGGCGCGCCGAACATGCCCGACGCGCTCCTGCGCGAAGCCTATTCGCACGAATGCTCGAGCTGCGGCTTCTGGCCGGGCGGCGACAACGCGCCGTATCCTTTCTTCTTCTCGTATGCGTATCCCGCGCCCGCGGGCTTTGCGCAAGCGCCGGTTCGCCCGAACGTTGCGCGCTTCGACGCGGGGCTGGGCGAGTTCGTGCTTCCCTACGACGCGGTGCGCGAGTCGGCCGAGCCGGACGCGACGCTGCTCGATTTCCTGCAGAGCACCTACGAGGCGGCGGCGAACCTTGCCGGCTGGGACCGCGCGGCGCTGGAGTTGAAACTTCCGCAACGGGAAGGATAGCGGGCCGTCCCTATTTCTTCGCGGCGCGTTAGCATCGCGCCTTCCGTGCAGCCAATCCTCTCCATCGCCGGCCTCGAGAAGCGCTACGCCTCGGGCCTGCAGGCCCTGAAGCGCATCGACCTCGACATCCGCAAGGGCGAGATCTTCGCCCTGCTCGGCCCGAACGGGGCGGGGAAGACGACGCTGATCAGCATCGTCTGCGGCATCGTCACGCCTACGAGCGGCACGGTGAGCGTCGCCGGCCACGACATCCAGCGTGACTTCCGCGCGGCGCGCGAGCTGATCGGCCTCGTGCCGCAGGAGCTGACCATCACTCCCTTCGAGACCGTATGGCAGACGGTCAACTTCAGCCGCGGCCTCTTCGGCAAGCCGGCCAATCCCGCCTACGTGGAGAAAATCCTCCGCGAGCTGTCCCTCTGGGAGCGCAGGAAGAGCAAGATCATCACCCTCTCCGGCGGCATGAAGCGCCGCGTGCTCATCGCCAAGGCGCTCGCGCACGAGCCGCAGGTGCTGTTCCTCGACGAGCCCACCGCCGGCGTCGACGTCGAGCTGCGCGGCCACATGTGGGAGGTGGTGCGGGGGCTGCGCGCCTCCGGCGTCACCGTCATCCTCACCACCCACTACATCGAGGAAGCCGAGCTGATGGCCGACCGGGTCGGGGTCATCAACAAGGGCGAGCTGGTGGTGGTGGAAGAGAAGCACGAGCTGATGCGCAAGCTCGGCAAGAAGCAGCTCTGCCTGCAGCTCGCGCGATCGATGAAAGAGATTCCAGGGTCGCTGTCCCGCTACCCACTGACCCTGGCCCATGAGGGCCGCGACCTGATCTACACCTACGACACGCACGCGCGCGAGACCGGCATCACCCAGCTCCTCGACGACCTCGGCGCCGCCGGCATCGAGTTCAAGGACCTGCAGACCACGCAGAGCTCGCTCGAGGAGATCTTCGTCGACCTGGTGAGGGAGAAAGCATGAACTGGCGCGCGGTCGGCGCGATCTACGTCTTCGAGATGGCGCGCACCGCGCGCACGCTTCTGCAGAGCATCGTCGCCCCGGTGATCACGACATCGCTCTACTTCGTCGTCTTCGGCGCCGCCATCGGCACTCGCATCGCGCAGATCGAGGGCGTCCAGTACGGCGCCTTCATCGTGCCCGGCCTGGTGATGCTCACGCTCCTCACCC
>DASQYN010000244.1:0-2478 GCA_035639215.1 Burkholderiales bacterium | reverse complement strand
AGAATCGAAGGCTTAGAATCGTGGCATGGCGAAAAAAGAGGGCGAATGGGCTTTCCCGGTGGAGATGCGGCCGCGGCCCGAGGACTGGAAATTCGACCTCGATGCGGCGCTGGGAGCGGTCGTTGCGCTGCGCGCCGAGATCCCTGAAGACGCCTTCACCGCGCCGCTGCTCGGCACCGAGCGCTCGGGAAGCGGCGTCGTCATCCGCGACGACGGGCTGGTGCTCACCATCGGCTACCTCATCACCGAGGCGAGCACCATCTGGCTCACCACCAACAAGGGCGTCGTCACCGGCGGCTTCCCGATCGCCTACGACCAGGCGAGCGGCTTCGGCCTGGTGCAGCCGTTGGGCAAGCTCGGCGTGCGGCCGCTCGAGCGCGGCAGCATCGCCTCGTGCCGCATCGGCGAGAACGTCGTGATGGCCGGATACGGCGGCCGCGAGCGCTCGCTCAAAGCGACGATCTTCGCCAAGCGCGAGTTCGCTGGCTACTGGGAATACGTCCTCGACGAAGCGATCTTCACCGCGCCGGCGCATCCGCAGTGGGGCGGCGCCGCGCTGATCGGCGGCGACGGCCGCATGCTCGGCATCGGCTCGCTGCTCGTGCAGGAGAAGATCGACGCCGGCGTCCTGCAGGGCAACATGATCGTGCCCATCGATCTGCTCGCGCCGATCCTCGACGACATGCTGAAGCTCGGGCGACCGAGCCGTCCGCCGCGACCCTGGCTGGGCCTCTACGTCACCGAGGCGGGCGCGCGCCTCGTGGTCGCCGGCCTGGCGCCGGCCGGCCCCGCGGAGAAAGCAGGGCTGCGCGTGGGCGACATCCTGCTCGAAGTCGCCGGCGCCAAGCCCTCGAGCCTCGCCGACCTGTTCCGGCGCATCTGGGCGGTGGGCCCTTCCGGCGCCGTCGTGCCGCTCAAGGTGCTGCGCGATGCCGCGCCGCGCGAGTTTGCGTTGCGCTCGGCCGACCGCAACGAGTTCCTCAAGAAACCGCACCTGCACTGAGCTTTCGCACGGCCTTCCAGTCGATGAGCTTGCTCATGTCAGGCTGGTCCGGAAGGCGGATGCGGCCGTCGCGGATTTGCGGCACGGCGGCCGCGACCTGGATCGGCATCATCAGGAAGAACGTCTGCTCGGCCGGCAGCTCGGCCGGCAGCTGCAGGTTGATGAGCGTGCCGAGCGCGCTTTCGGCGTAGATGCCGACCGAGCTCTTGCAGCCCGATAGCGTGTTTCTTATCGACAGGCACTCGCCCATGCCCACGCGCCCGGGCTTAAGCGATATCGCGCGAGCGCCGCGGGCGAGGAACAGCCCGGCGTCGCGCACCGAAGTGCACGCGGCGTCGACCAGGATCGCGATGCCGGCCTGCTTCTGCAGGCTCTCGAAGCTTGCGTCCGGCGCGAGAGGGCACGGATCTTCCGCCACCATCGCCCCGGCGCCGGCAATGCGGTTCACGTAGTCGAGCGCCTGCTCGCGCGAATAGGCGCTGTTCGCGTCCACGTAGAGCGCCACCCCGGCGCCGACCGCGGCGCGGATCTCCTTCAGCGCCTGCAGATCGACGTCGAGACCCTGCCCGCCCTTCACCTTGAGCGTGCGAAAGCCGTAGCGTCGGCAATAGTCCGCGGCCTCCTTGGCCATCAGTCCCGGCGCACGGCGCGTAATCGTCCAGCAGACCTCGGCTTCGCCGCTGCCGCCGAGCAGCTGCCAGAGGGGCTTCGCCGCCGACGCCGCGCGCATCGTCCAGCATGCGGTCGATACCATGCCTTTCGCCAGCCGGTTCTCGGGAACGCGTGCGAGCGCCGCGTCGACCGCGGCGCTGCCCGAGAGATCGACTTCCCGGACGAGCGGCAGGACCACCTCTTCCAGCGCGGCGCGCAGGGAGCGCGGCGACACGCCCGACCACGTGCTCTTGATGGTGCCTTCGGCGATGCCCGAAAAGCCGCTATCGGCCTCGAGGTACAGCAGCGCGAAAAGCCCCGAGCGCTCGCGCGCGTTCGACCAGACGACCTCGCGGTCGTACGCGAGCTCGTAGAAGTCGAGCGACCAGCGGGCGAGCTTCAGCCGACTAGCCGAGCGTCGGCATGCTGAAGCCCCCGGACCTCGGGGTGTCCTGGTGCGGCCAGCGCGTGGTGATGACCTTGGTGCGCGTATAGAACTTGACGCCCTCGACGCCGTGCACGTGCAGGTCGCCGAAGAGCGAGCTCTTCCAGCCGCCGAACGAGTAGAAGGCCACCGGCACCGGAATGGGCACGTTGATGCCGACCATGCCGACCTGGATCTCGTTGGTGAAGCGGCGCGCCGCGCCGCCCGATTCGGTGAAGAGCGCCGTGCCGTTGGCATAGGGATTGGCGTTGACGAGCGCGATCGCCTCGTCGATGGTCTCGGCGCGCAGGACGACGAGCACCGGGCCGAAGATCTCCTCCCGGTACACCGTCATCTCGGGGTGGACGTGGTCGAGCAGCGTCGGCCCGAGGAAGAACCC
>DASQYN010000243.1:0-2738 GCA_035639215.1 Burkholderiales bacterium | reverse complement strand
TGCCGCGGATCGTCGGCGGGGCGCCGCGTCCGGCGTGATGGCCGCCGAGCCCGTCGCCGTCTTCGTCGTGACGCCGAACGCCGCCGACGGCGAGGTCGCGCTCGAGCTGCTCGCCCGCCACGGCATCGCCGCACGGCGGGGCGCCGCTCTGTGCGCCCTCGCCGCCGTCCTGGGCGATGGCCTCGGCTGCGCCGTGCTGGTCGAGGAAGCGCTCGTCGAGGAAGAGTTGCCGCTCCTGCGCGAGGCGCTCGAGCGGCAGCCGCCCTGGCGCGACCTGCCGCTGGTGGTGGTAGCGCGCGAGCCGGCGCTGCTCGGCGAGGCGCTGGGCCGGGCATTCCCGCAATCGGCCAACGTGACCGTGCTGCCGCGCCCGCTGAGCGCGGTGACGCTGGTCTCCGCGGTGCAGGCGGGGCTGCGCGCGACGCGCCGCCAGCTCGAGGTCGCCGAGCTGATCGCCGAGCGCGAGCGTGCGGTGCGCTCGCGCGACGAGTTCCTGGCCATGCTCGCGCACGAGCTGCGCAATCCGCTCGCGCCGATCCGCAACGCCGTCGAGCTGCAGCAGACGCTCGTGCACGACAATCCGCTGTTCGGCAAAACGCGCGAGATCCTCGAGCGCCAGTCGGCGCATCTCACGCGCATGGTGGATGATCTGGTCGACGTGGCTCGCCTCGAGCGCGGCAAGATGGCGTTGCAGCGCGCGCGCGTGGAGCTGAACGGCGTGGTGGCCTCCGCGATCGAGGCGGCGCTGCCGCAGGTGCAGGCGCGCGGCCATCAGGTGCAGATCGACCTGTGCGCGGAGCCGCTCGTGCTCGACGCGGACCCGACGCGCATCGAGCAGATCGTCGCCAACCTGCTCACCAACGCCGCCAAGTTCACCGCGCGCCCCGACGTCATCCGTGTCGCCACGCGGCGCGAGGGCGGGCGGGCGCTCGTCGAGGTGCGCGACCGCGGCGCCGGCTTCGCCGCGAGCGAGAGCGAGGCCTTGTTCGGCCTTTTCGTGCAGGGCGAGCAGACGCTCGCCCGCAGCCAGGGCGGCCTGGGCATCGGCCTAACGATCGCGCGCCGGCTCGCCGAATTGCACGGCGGCTCTATCGACGCGGCGAGCGACGGCCCGGGCCGCGGCGCGACCTTCTCGGTGCGCCTGCCGCTCGCGTTACAGGCAAAAACGGGGCCGGCCGAGACAGCGCCCGCTCGCGAGCCCGCGCAGGGTGCGCGCAAGCGCGTGCTCGTCGTCGAGGACAGCGACGACATCCGCGAGACGATGCGCCTGCTGCTCACCCAGTGGGGCCACAACGTGGCCATCGCCGCGAGCGGCGAGGAGGGGCTGGAGAGCGTCTCGCGCGAGCGGCCGGACGTGGCGATCATCGACATCGGCCTGCCCGGCATGAGCGGCTACGAGGTGGCGCGCCGCATCCGCGCCATGCCGGACGCCGCCACCATGCGCCTCATCGCGCTCACCGGCTACGGCCAGCCGGCCGATGGCAAGCGCGCACGCGAGTCCGGCTTCGACGAGCACCTGCTGAAGCCGCTCGCGCCAGAGGCACTGCGCGCTACGGTCGCCGCCGGCGCGAGCCCGGCCGCTGCTTAAGTCTGGCCGGAAAGGCAGCTCTTTTCTTCCAGCGCCAGGCGGCAACCTCAGCCCAGACTGCTTCGACGGGTTACCGCAAACAGCCCAAACATACTCAGGCCGTCCACGAGCCTAAGGCGAAGCTCGCGCTGGCCTGGCGCTAATTCGCGATGGCGTCAACGAGCGGGCACGGCGTTTCAGGCGGGTTTTCGTGGCAGCGGCCGACGAGCCGCCGCAGCGACTGCTGGATGGCGGCGAGATCCGCTATCTTGCGTTCGACGTCGGCAAGCCTGCGCTCGGCGACGCCGCAGGCAACCGAACATCCGTAGCCTTCGCTCAACGCCATGAGCTCAGCGGCCTCGTCGAGCGTGAAGCCGAGCTGCTGTGATCGCTTGATGAACCGCAGGCGTTCCAGATACTTGACCGAGTAGCGTCTCACGCTACCCGGCAAAGAGGCGGGAATCGGCAGCAGACCGCGGCGCTGGTAGTAGCGGATGGTCTCGACGTTCACGCCTGCCTTCTTTGCCAGACGGCCCACCGTGTAGCTCTCTTCTCGCATGGCTCTTGACTCCGTACCCGGGTACGAACCTTAGCGTAGGAGTCATTACGGCGAGGTCCGGTTCCACTCGGGATCGAATGCTATTGCATCATCTGCAGGCAAAGGACTATCTCAAGGCCATCGGCGTAGGGATTGCGTCATCCCTCGTGCTCTCGGCGATCATGGTGACCGGAATAAAGACCGGCGTATCGCCCATGCCGGCCCCGGTCGCCCTCGCCTTCGCGGAACATCTTCTCGGGAGGGAACTGCCGCTGCCTGTAGGTATCCTGTTTCACGTGGCGTGGGTCACCTTCTGGTCGGTCGCCTACGTCGTGCTCTTCCGGGACAGGCTCTCGTTCCGCCGCGCGGCCGTTCTCGCTGCAGTGCTGCTCGTGTTCGCGCTGGCTGTCTTTTTCCCGTTCATCGGCTGGGGCTTCATCGGTTTGGCGGTCGGCCCCAAGGTCATCATCGGCGCCTTCGTGACGCACGCGCTCTTCGCCGCTCTGCTGTGGAGCCTGTGCCATTGGGCTTTCGGGACGACGCACGAGGCGCCGGGGCAGCACCCAGTCGCTCTTCGACGCGGCTAGTAGACATGAAAACCTATCTCGATAAGGTGGGAAGCTTCGGCTCGCT
>DASQYN010000242.1:0-10431 GCA_035639215.1 Burkholderiales bacterium | reverse complement strand
GTCGCCGGTACATTGAAGACGGCGAGCAGCGGGTACCCGAAAAGCAGCGCGCCGAGCAGGCAGAGTGCCGCCAGGCGCTGCCCGCGAGCCTCGAACTCGTCCATCGCCTCCTCCCCCCGGCCGCGCACCAGGCGGCCGGCTGACAAGCTACCGCACCTGCCGCAGCTGCTCCAGGATCCCCGGATTCTCGAGCGTCGAAACGTCCTGCGTGATCTCCTCGCCGCGCGCGATGGCGCGCAGCAGACGGCGCATGATCTTGCCCGAGCGGGTCTTCGGCAGGTTCTCGCCGAAGCGGATGTCCTTCGGCCGGGCGATCGGGCCGATCTCCTTGGCCACCCAGTCGCGCAGCTCCTTGGCGATCTTCTGCGCCTCCTCTCCCGACGGCATCGCGCGCTTGAGCACCACGAAGGCGCAGACCGCCTCGCCGGTCAGGTCGTCGGGCCGGCCCACCACCGCGGCTTCGGCGACGAGCGCCTTATGCGCGACGAGCGCCGATTCGATCTCCATGGTGCCGAGGCGGTGCCCGGAGACGTTCAGCACGTCGTCGATGCGGCCGACGATGCGGAAGTAGCCGTCCTCGTCCATGCTCGCGCCGTCGCCGGCGAGGTAGAGCTTGCCCTTGAAGTCGTCGGGCCAGTAGGTCTTCTTGTAGCGCTCCGGGTCGCCCCACACCGTACGCAGCATGGCGGGCCACGGGCGCCGGATGACGAGGATGCCGCCCTTGCCCTTGCCCACCGACTGCCCGGTCTCGTCGACGATGTCGGCGAAGATGCCCGGCAGCGCTAGCGTTGCCGAGCCGGGCTTGGTCGGCGTGGCGCCCGGCAGCGGCGTGATCATGTGGCCGCCGGTCTCCGTCTGCCACCAGGTATCGACGATCGGGCAGCGGCCGTTGCCGACCGTCTCGTGATACCAGATCCACGCTTCGGGATTGATCGGCTCGCCCACCGTGCCGAGGATGCGCAGCGACGAGAGGTCGTACTTCTTCGGCAGATCGCCGCCGGCCTTGATGAGCGAGCGAATCGCCGTCGGCGCCGTGTAGAACACGTTCACCTTGTGGTCCTGGATGATCTTCCAGAACCGTCCGGCGTCGGGATAGGTGGGCACGCCCTCGAAGACGACTTCGGTCGCCCCGACCGCCAGGGGACCGTAGGTGATGTAGCTGTGCCCGGTCACCCAACCCACGTCCGCGGTGCACCAGAAAACGTCGCGCGGCTTGTTGTCGAATACCCATTGCATCGTCAGCGCACACCAGAGGAGGTAGCCGCCCGTCGAGTGCTGGATGCCTTTCGGCTTGCCCGTGGAGCCCGAGGTATAGAGGATGAAGAGCGGATGCTCCGCATCGACGAACGTCGGCTCGCAGGTCTCCGGCTGGCCTTTCACGGCGTCGTGCCACCAGCTATCGCGCCCGGCGCTCATCGGCACGTTGGAGCCCGAGCGCTTGTAGACGATCACATTGCGGATCGCCTCGCAGCCGCCCATGCCGATCGCCTCGTCCACCACCGGCTTTAGCGGAATTTCCTTGCCGCCGCGGAACTGTCCGTCGGCGGTAATGACCGCGATAGCGCCGGCATCGATGATCCGCTCCTGCACGCTCTTTGCCGAGAAGCCGCCGAAGACGACGGAGTGCGTGGCGGCAATGCGGGCGCAGGCCTGCATCGCGACGACCGCCTGGATCGACATCGGCATGTAGATGAGGACGCGGTCGCCCTTCCGGACGCCCCTCGCCCTGAGCGCATTGGCGAAGCGGCACACCTCGCGGTGCAGCTCCGCGTAGGTGATGCGCGTGACCTTCCCGTCGTCGGCCTCGAAGATGATCGCCACCTTGTTGGGCTGCGTCTTGAGATGGCGGTCGAGGCAGTTGTACGAAGCGTTGAGCTCGCCGTCGTAGAACCAGCGGAAGAACGGCGCCTTGGATTCGTCGAGCACCTTGCTGAAGGGCTTCGACCAGGCGAGCGTCTCGCGCGCCAGCCGGCCCCAGAAGCCTTCGAAATCGCGCTCCGCCTCGGCGACGAGCTTGCGATAGGCCTCCATGCCCGAGATGTTGGCCTGCTTGACGATCGCCGGCGAAGGCGGGAAGACGCGCTTTTCCTGCAGTACCGACTCGATGGTCGACGCCATGCTTTCCTCCTCGTGCGCTACGGCGAATCCAATCACCAAATCAAGGGCCTGTAAAGCCTCCGGGCGAACTTCGCTGTGCTACAGTGGCGCCCTCTTCCGGCTCGGTCAAGAAATGACGACGATCAAGAAGGGCGACCTCATTCAGAGCGTCGCGGACGCACTGCAATTTATTTCCTACTACCACCCGGCCGATTACATTCGCGCGCTCGCGCGCGCTTACGAGCGCGAGCGCTCGCCGGCAGCGCAGGACGCCATCGCGCAGATCCTCACCAACTCGCGCCTGTGCGCAGAGGGGCATCGACCGATCTGCCAGGACACCGGCATCGTCAACGTCTTCCTGAAGATCGGCATGGGTGTGCACTTCGATTTCGACGACCTCGAAGCCGCGGTCAATGAAGGCGTGCGCCGGGCCTACGCGGATCCCGACAACAAGCTGCGCGCTTCCGTGCTCGACGAATCCGACTTCGCTCGCCGGAACACGCGCGACAACACGCCGGCGGTGATCCAGGTCGAGCTCGTCGCCGGCGACCGGGTCGAGGTCGACGTCGCCGCAAAGGGCGGCGGCTCGGAAGCGAAGTCGAAGTTCGCGATGCTCAATCCCTCGGACTCGATCGTCGACTGGGTGCTGAAGACCGTGCCGACGATGGGCGCCGGCTGGTGCCCGCCCGGCATGCTCGGCATCGGCGTCGGCGGCACCGCCGAGAAGGCGATGCTCATGGCGAAGCAGTCGCTGATGGAGCCGATCGACATGGCCGAGCTGAAGGCGCGCGGGCCGCGCAACAAGGTCGAGGAAATGCGCGTCGAGCTCTACGACAGGGTGAACGCGCTCGGCATCGGCGCGCAGGGCCTCGGCGGCCTCTCCACCGTGCTCGACGTGAAGATCCGCACCTATCCCGCCCATGCGGCGAACCGCCCGGTGGCGATGATCCCGAACTGCGCTGCGACGCGCCACGCGCACTTCGTGCTCGACGGCTCCGGCGCGGCCGAGCTCGAGGCGCCGAGGCTCGAGGACTGGCCGGCCGTCACGTGGACGCCGGACGCGAAATCGCGGCGCGTCGACCTCGACACGCTCACCAAGGCCGAGGTGGCTTCGTGGCGTCCCGGCGAGCGGCTCCTCCTCTCGGGAAAGATGCTGACCGGCCGCGATGCCGCGCACCAGCGGATCCAGGACATGCTGGCGCGCGGAGAAAAGCTGCCGGTGGATTTCAAGAACCGCGTCATCTACTACGTGGGTCCGGTCGATCCGGTGCGCGATGAGGTGGTGGGCCCGGCCGGCCCGACCACGTCGACGCGCATGGACAAGTTCACCGAGATGATGCTGGGGAAGACCGGCCTGCTCGGCATGATCGGCAAGGCCGAGCGCGGGCCGGCGGCGATCGAGGCTATCCGCAGGCACAAGGCCGCCTACCTCATGGCGGTCGGCGGCGCGGCCTACCTGGTCGCGAAGGCGATCCGCAAGTCTCGCGTGCTCGCCTTCGACGACCTCGGCATGGAGGCGATCTACGAATTCGAGGTGCGCGACATGCCGGTGACCGTAGCGGTCGACGCCAACGGCAACGCGGTCCACAGCACCGGCCCCGCGGAATGGGCGAGGAAGATCGTCGAGCTGAAACTTCCCGTCACGGCGGCGTGACGAACTGGCGCGGCGTTTGGGCCGTCTTCGCCGGCGGCCTGGTGGCCGGCGCCTACATGACGAAGGTGCCGCCGGCGCTTCCGGGGCTGCGCGGCGAGCTCGGCCTGACGCTCGTCGAATCCGGCCTCATCGTCACGACCTTCAACGTGCTCGGCATGCTGGTGGGCATGCTCGCCGGCATGGTGTGCGACCGCCTTGGGCACAAGCGGCTCGCGCTCGCCGGGCTCGCCGTGATGGCGGCCGGAGGGGCGCTCGGCGCGGCAGCGCACGGCTTCGCGCTGCTCCTCGTCTCGCGCTTCGTTGAGGGCGTGGGCTTCATCCTGTTTGCCGTGCCGGCGCCCGCGCTGATGAGCTTGCTCGCCGCCACGCCCCGGGATCGCACCAAGGCGCTCGGCATCTGGAGCGCCTACATGCCGACCGGCGGCACGATCGCGCTTCTCGCAGCGCCGCTGCTCATCGGCCTCTGGAGCTGGCGAGGATTCTGGCTTGCCCTCGCCGCCGCGTCCCTCGTTGCCGCGCTACCTTTCGCGGCCGCCGTGCCGCCTTCGCGCCCGGCGCAGACCGGCTCGCTGCGCCTCGTCATGGAATCGCTGCGGCAGAAGGGCAACCTCGCGATGGCGGTGCTCTTCGCCTGCTATGTCGCGCAATGGACCTCGATCATGGTCTGGCTGCCGACCTTCCTCACCGAGCAGGGCTTTTCGACCCGGGCGGCGGCCTTGGCGACGGCGCTCATGGTGCTGGTCAACGCGCCCGGCAATCTGCTCGGCGGCTGGTTGCTGTCGCGCGGCATGTCGCGCGGGCCGCTGGTGATCGGAGCGAGCGTCGTCGCCGCGCTCTGCGAGATCGGCATGTTCGCGGGCGCGCTGCCCGGCGCGCTGCGCTTCTCGCTGGTGCTGGCGTTCTCGCTCTGCGCCGGCGTGATTCCCGCATCGATCTTCGCCGGCCTGCCGGTGCACGCGCGCTCGCCGCAGCACATCGCTACGGGCAACGGCATGGTGCTGCAGTTCTCGAACCTCGGGCAGTTCTTCGGGCCGCTCGTCATCGCCTGGCTCGCCTCGCGCTTCGGCGGCTGGCAGGCATCGCTCTGGGCGCTCGTCGCCTTCGCCGCCGGCGGCGCCGCCAGCGGCGTGGCCCTCGGCAGAATCGAAAAACGGCGGCGCTAGAATCCGTCCATGCCCGACGTCCTGATCTGCGAAGTGGGGCCGCGCGACGGCCTGCAGAACGCGAAGCATATGATGCCGACCGAGGCGAAACGCGCGTGGATCGGCGCCCTGGCCGCGGCCGGCCTGAGGGAAATCGAGGTCGGCTCGTTCGTGCCGCCGAAGCTCATACCGGCGATGGCCGATACCGGGGAGATCGTCGCCTATGCCAGGACGATCCCGGGGGTGAAGGTGGTGGCCCTCGCGCCGAACCTCAAGGGCTTCCAGCGGGCGCTGGCCGCGGGCGCGCACAAAGTGACGTTTCCGGTCTCCGCTAGCCGCGAGCACAGCCTGTCGAACGTCCGCATGACGCCGCAGGAGATGGTCGAGGAAGTGCGCCGCTGTGCGCAGCTCCCGCACCCCGGCGTCGAGATCGAAGGCGCGGTGTCCACGGCCTTCGGTTGCACGATGCAAGGCGCCGTTCCGGAAGACGAGGTGGTGCGCATCGCCGGAGCCCTCGCCGAGTTCTGCGACGGCGTCGCTTTGGCCGATACCGTCGGTTACGCCAACCCGGCTCAGGTGCGCCGCATCTTTCGGCGCGTCAGGGAAAGTATCGGCGACAAGCTGGAGGGTGCGCACTTTCATAACACTCGCGGCCTCGGGCTCGCCAACGCGCTCGCGGCCTACGAGGAAGGCGTGCGCGCCTTCGACAGCTCCATGGGCGGGCTCGGCGGCTGCCCGTTCGCGCCGGGCGCGAGCGGCAACGTGATCACCGAGGACCTGGTGTTCATGTTCGAGGCGATGGGTGTGCGTACCGGCATCGATCTCGAGAAGCTCTTCGCCGCGCGCCAGATCCTCGTCGCGGCGATCCCCCAGGAGCCGGTCTACGGGCACACCCCCCTGGCCGGCCTGCCCAAAGGATTCCGTGCGGCTGCTTGAAGGGGTCCGGGTCGTAGAGTTCGCGCACATGGTCATGGGGCCTTCCTGCGGGCTCGTGCTCGCAGACCTCGGCGCCGAAGTGATCAAGGTCGAGCCGCTCGAAGGCGACAACACCCGGCGTCTCGAGCACGCCGGCGCCGGCTTCTTCCCGGTCTTCAACCGCAACAAGAAGAGCCTCGCCGTCGATCTGAAGCACCCGGACGGACGCGAGGTGGTGCTGCGCCTCGTCGACCGCAGCGACGCGCTGACCGAGAACTTCCGTCCCGGCGCGCTCGACAAGCTCGGGTTTTCCTACGACACGCTGAAGCAGCGCAACCCGAAGCTCGTCTACTGCTCGCTCAAGGGCTTCCTGAAAGGCCCCTACGAGCACCGGGCGGCGCTCGACGAGGTGACGCAGATGATGGGCGGCCTCGCCTACATGACCGGGCTTCCGGACCGGCCGCTGCGCGCCGGCTCCTCGGTGATCGATATCCTCGGCGGCACCTTCGCCGCCCTCGGCATCCTCGCCGCCTTGCGCGAGCGCGAGAGCACCGGGCGCGGCCAGCGCGTCACGAGCGCGCTCTTCGAGACGACGGCGCTGCTCGTCGCGCAGCACATCGCGCAGTACGAGATCACCGGCGAGGCGCCGCCGCCGATGTCGGTGAAGCGCCCCGCGTGGGGCGTCTACGACATCTTCGACACCGCGGGCGGCGGCCGCCTGTTCGTCGGCGTGGTGACCGATACGCAGTGGACGGCGTTCTGCCGCGACTTCGGACTCGCCGATCTCGAGGGCGACCCCCGACTGAAAACGAACGGCATGCGAGTCAAGGAGCGTAGCTGGCTCATCCCGAAGCTCAACGAGACGTTCCGCAAGTTCCCCGCCGAGGAGCTCGCGCGCAAGCTGGACCACATAGGGTTGCCCTTCGCGCCGATCGCCAAGCCCTGGGATCTGCTCGACGATCCGCACCTGGGCGCCTCCGGCGGCCTCCTGCAAACCCGGGCGGGTGCGAAAACGATCCGAGTTCCGACACTGCCGCTCGAGTTCGACGGCGAGCGCCTCGGCAAGCGCGCCGACCCACCGTCGATCGGTGAGCACGGCGCGCAATTGCTGCGCGAGATCGGCTATTCCGCCGACCAGGTGCGCGGCCTCGCCGAGCGGCGGATCGTCGCCCTGCCGCCGGGCTGACGCCTCAGCGCTTGTCGACGGACATCGCACCCGGGCCGAACGCGGCGACGTAGAGCAGGCCGCCGATCAGCGAGACGTTCTTGAAGAAGTGCGACATCTGGTTGAAGGCCTGCTCCGGCGGGTAGGTCCAGTAGCGATGCGCCACTGCAGTAGCGACGACGGTGTAGAGGGCCAGCGCCCAAGCGACCCAGCGCGTCTTCCAGCCGATGATGAGCAGGATGCCGCCGCCGAGCTCGAAGATCACCGCGAGCGCCGCCGCGACCTGCGGCAGCGGAAAGCCCCATTTGGTGAAGTAGCCGATGGTGCCGCCGAAATTCATTGCCTTCATGTAGCCGAAGTAGGCGAAGATCAGAGCGATCAGCACGCGGCCGATCAGCGGAAGCGCACTTGGTTTCATATTCCCTCCTTGTGGGTGCGTGCGCGCGATTATGCCGCCGGAAATTCCCGCGCGTCGACCAGCACGAAGGCGATGCGGCAAGGCGCATCGCCGCGGTTCACCCAGGCATGGTCGGTGCCTTGCTGCACCAGCACATCGCCCGCGTGCAGATGTATCTCGGCGTCCTCGAGCAGCATGTCGATCTCTCCCTCGACGACGATGGCGTAGTCGACGCTCTTCGTGCGATGCATGCCGGGGTGCCGCGCCGTTCCGCCCGGGGCGATGCCCATCTCGCGAAGGATGGCTTCGCGCGAGCGGACGCCCTGCTCGGGCGGGAAATCGACGACGCGAAAGACGGTTCCCGAGGCGGGCGGCGGAACGCCGATCTCGCGAGCCGCGCGATCCGCCTCGCCCGCGATGTCGGCCGGCGTTTCGTCCGTCACCCACACGAGCGTCGAAACGACCCCCGAAGCCTGCCGCACGCGGACATTGGGCGCGGGTCCGTCAAAGAGCACGCGGCCCCTCCCCGCGCGATGCCCGGTCACCACTCGCCGCACCGGTTTCATTCCGGCCTCACCCCGGCGGAGCGAAGCGCCGTACCGTACTTGTCGTAGTCGCGCCGCACGATCGCGGCAAAGGCCTCGGGCGTGCCGCCGCTGACCTGCAGCCCGGATTTCTCCATGCGGTTGCGCACGTCCGGCTGCTCGAGCACCGCGTTCAGCTCCCGATTGATACGCTCGACAAGGGGGCGCGGCGTCCCGGGCGCGGTCATCACGCCGTGCCAGGTGACGAGCTCGAAGCCCGGAATCGCCTCCGCCATCGCCGGCAGGTCGGGCAGCAGCCCGCCGCGTCGCGGCGCGGTGGAAGCGATGCCACGCACGCGTCCTGCCTTCACCTGGCCCGCCGCGATGTTGACGACGTCGAACAGCAGGTCGATCTCTCCTGCCATGACCGCGTTCATGGCGGGGGCGTTGCCCTTGTACATCACCATGAGCAGGTCGGCGCCCGCATGCGTGCGCAGCAACTCGCAGGCCACCGAAGGCAGCGCCCCCGAGGCGCCGCAAGTCGCCTTGCCGGGATTCGCCTTGATGTACGAGAGCACCTCTGCGGTCGTGGACGCCGGGAAGCCGGGCCTCGAGACCAGCACCATCGAGGCGCTGTCCAGGTGGATGACCGGCGCGAGATCGTGGAACGGGTCGACCGCCGCCTTCATGTAGAAGGGATTGGTGATCACGCTCGGCACGACGAAAAGCAGGGTGTAGCCGTCCGGCGCCGCCTTGGACGCCGCGGCATGGGCGATGTTGCCGCTCGCGCCGGGCTGGTTCTCGACCACGTTCGGCTGGCCGGTGCGCTCGCCGAGGCCGGCGGCGACGATGCGCGCCACCACATCGGCCGGTCCGCCCGGCGGAAACGGCACGAGCCAGCGGATCGGCTTGGCAGGCCATGGCTCATCGGCTAGGGCGGCACGCACGGCGAGCAGCAGGAGCAGCAAGAACCAGCGCTTCATCGTTTCCTCTCCCGGAGAAGGTTCCAGATCGCAAAAGGCGTCGCCGGCATCTCGATGTCGTCCACGTCGAGCGCGTCGCAAAGCGCGTTGATCAGCGCCGCCGTGGCCGGAACGACGCCGCCTTCGCCCCCGCCCTTCACGCGAAGCGCGTTTCCGCCGGTCGGTTCCTCGACGAGCTCGCCGTCGAATGACGGCAGATGCTCGGCGCGCAGCATGCCGTAATCCATCCATGAGCCGGTCAGAAGCTGGCCATCGTCGCCGTAGACCACGGCTTCGACCAAGGCCTGGCCAACGCCCTGCGCTATGCCGCCATGCACCTGTCCATGGACGATCAGGGGGTTGATCGCCTGGCCGACGTCGTCCACCGTCGTATAGCGCACCAGGCGCACCTCGCCGGATTCCGGGTCGACCTCGACCTCGCACACCGCGCAGCCGCCCGGGTAGGCGGGAATGCGCGCGCGCATCTCCTCCCTCGCGGAAAGCGGCGCGAGCGCGAAGAGATGCACCCGGCGATCCGTACCGGCGACTCGGTACTCGCCGCGCTCGAAGACGAGGTCTTGCGCGTGCGCCTCCAATCGCGCCGCCGCGGCCTGGCGGCCGGTTTCAATGAGCGTCTGGCACGCGCGCTGCGCGAGATGGCCGACATAGCGCATCGAGCGGTCCGAATGCGTGCCGCCGCCTGCCGCCACGAAGTCGGTGTCGCCGGTGCGCACCGCAATCGCGTCGAGCGCAATGCCAAGCCGATCGGCCACCACCTGCGCGAACGAGGTCTCGTGCCCCTGCCCGCTCGACTGGGTGCCGGCGACGAGCGCCACGCCGTCGGAATTTACCTCGAGCACGACGCGCTCGGCCGGTGCACCGACCGGTGATTCGACATAGTTCGCCATGCCGATGCCCCGCAACCGGCCTCGCCCCGCCGCCCCTGCCCTGCGCCGCGCGAAGTCGTTCCAGCCTGAGCACTCGAGCGCGCGCGCCTGGTAGCGCGGAAAATCCACCGCTTCCATGGCGAGACCCATGGGATTGCGATAGGGCAGCTCGGCTTTCGTCACGAGGTTTCGCCGGCGCAGCTCCGCGCGCTCCAGGCCCAGGCGCCTTGCGGCGATGTCGAGCAGGCGCTCGATGGCGTGATGCGCTTCGGGGCGGCCGGCGCCGCGGTAAGGCACGGCGGGAACGGTATTGCTGGTGTTCGCGCGGATCGCCAGCTTCGCCGCGGGGACGCGATACGCCGTCGTGAGGACATTGCGGAAATTCGACGGTGGCACGAACGAGACGGTATACGCGCCCACGTTCGCCCGCAGCTCGACGTCGTAAGCGAGGATGCGGCCCTCGGCATCGAGCGCGAGCGCCGCGTCCATCGCGCTGTCGCGTCCATGGAAATCGGACACGAACGCTTCGCTGCGCTCGCTCGTCCAGCGCACCGGCCTGCCGAAGCGCTTCGCCGCCCACAGCACGATCACCTGCTCGGGCTGCAGATAAGTGCGCGGGCCGAAGCCGCCGCCCACGTCGCGCGATACGACGCGAATGGCATCGCTCTTCAGCACGCGCGAGAGAAGC
>DASQYN010000241.1:0-2244 GCA_035639215.1 Burkholderiales bacterium | reverse complement strand
CGGCCTGGGATTCCTTTACCTGCTCACGCCGGCCAACGCCGCCGCGCTCGCGGTCGGCCTGGTCGTCGGCATGCTGGTCGCGGTGCTGCCGGGGCTCACGCTGGTCATGGGGGTGGTGCTAGCGCTGCCGTTCACCTACGGCATGCCGGTGACGCCGGCGATCATCCTGCTCACCGCGATGTATCTCTCGGGCACCTACGGCGGCGCCTTCACCGCGATCCTGTTCCGCATCCCCGGCGAGCCGCTCGACGTGCCGCTGCTCTGGGACGGCTATGCGATGGCGCGCCAGGGCCAGCCGGCGCTGGCGCTCGGCTGGACGCTGCTCGCCGCGCTGTGGGGCGGCCTGCTCACCGCCGTCTCCGCGGTCGCGCTCGCGGTGCCGTTCGCGAAATTCGCGCTGCGATTCGACGCGCCCGAGTATTTCGCCATCGTGCTCTTCGGCCTCTCCGGGGTCACCGCGCTCGGCGGCGGCTCGCTGCCGAAGGCGCTGATCAGCCTGTGCCTCGGCCTGCTCCTCGCCACGGTCGGCGTCGACGATACCTACGGCGCCGACCGCTTCACCTTCGGCGTGCCGATCCTCAAGGACGGCATCGAGTACCTGACGGTGATGGTCGGGGCATACGGGCTCGGCGAGGTGCTCGCGCGCATGGAGCAGGGCTTCGCCACGCCGCCGATGGAGGACAGCCGGCGCGTCGAGACGCGGCTGCCGCGCTGGACCGAGGTGTGGCGCCTGCGGCCGAGTGTCGCGCGCAGCTCGCTCATCGGCGTGCTGTGCGGCATCGTCCCCGGCGCGGGCGCGACGGTGGGATCGTTCGTCGCCTACGGCACCGAGGCGCAATACGGCGCTCGGCGGGACCAGCTCGGCACGGGCATCCCGGAGGGCATCGTCGCGCCGCAGGTCGCCTCGACGGCGACCGTGGGCGGCCACATGGTGCCGCTGCTCGCCCTCGGCATTCCCGGCAGCGGCGCCACCGCGGTGATCCTCGGCGCGTTCCTGCTGCACGGCGTGCAGCCAGGGCCGCAGATCTTCCAGACCGAGGCGGGCATGGTCTACACCATCTTCGCCTCGATGTTCGCCGGGGTGCTGGGCATGTGCCTGCTCGGCTATTTCGCCATCCGACCGCTGATCCGCGTGCTCGAGCTGCCCGAGGCGGTGACCTCGGCCTTCGTCGCGCTCTTCTGCTTCGTCGGCGCGTACAGCGCGCGCAACAGCCTCACCGACCTCTGGATGATCGCCATCTTCGGCGGCGTGGGCTATCTTTTCGAGCGCTACCGCTTCCCCATCGCGCCGATGGTGCTCGGCGCGATCCTCGGCCCGCAGGCCGAGACCGCCTTCATGACGAGCATGATCTCCTACGGCAACGACTGGACGGTCTTCTTTACCCGCCCGATCAGCGGCGTGGTCATGGCGCTGACGATCGCCGCGCTCGCCTATCCGATCGTCCGAGACCTCACGAGGCGTCGGCGGAAAGCGTAGCGGTGCGCGTTTCGCCGGCGCCGCGCAGCACCGCTTCGAAGCGCAGCCGCTCGGCCATCACCTTGCGGGCGTACTGCGCCGTCGGGTCCCAGAACGCGCCGTTGTAGAACTGTAGCCCGGCCTCCATCGTGCCGGTGCGGTAGACGTATTCCTGCAGGATGCGGGCGCCGAGGCGCAGATTCGCCTCGGGGTCGAAGAGCAGACCGTCGTCCGCCGCGCCGCCCAGCTTTTCGCGGTGATACTTCGGGATGATCTGCATCAGCCCCTTCGCCCCCATGGCGCTGTGGGCGAGCGGATTGAAGCTCGACTCCACCGCCGCCACGGCGAGCACGAGCAACGGGTCCAGGCCCACCTCCCCGGCGGCTTCGTAGGCCGCCTGCACCACCCACTCGGCGGCCTCGAGGCCCACCAGATAGCGGCGCGAAACGTAGCCCGCCAGCCTGAGCTGCGCGACGCCGAGCGCAGGGGCCACCGGCTCGACATACCGCGGACGGCAGCTCGTCACCGGATGGCCGCCGCGATGCGGGGCGAGCGCTTCGCCGGACACCGCCGCGAGCAGCGTGCCTCCGGCGAGCAGGGCGGCGGCGAGCGGCAGGTGTGGCTGGGAAAGCAGCATGGGTCACCAGGAAGCGATGCCGGACGCGATGCATCCTAGATTCGCCTCTCCGAGCAAGCTATCGCGGCGCGCCGAAACTTCTGTCGTCGGCGAACTACGCCGGCTACGGCGGCGTCGACATCCGGAATCCACTCCAGCCGATAGTGGGGAC
>DASQYN010000240.1:0-5641 GCA_035639215.1 Burkholderiales bacterium | reverse complement strand
GCAGGTGCTGGTGCTGCCCGGCGCTCGCATGCGCCTCGTCATGCACCTCGACATCGACGAGGTCGGCATCGACCGCGCGCTCGGCGCCTTCGGAGAATTCTTCGGAAGCAAACGGACCCAAAAAGCGGGTTGAAGCTGGCGCGCCCGGCGGGATTCGAACCCACGACCCTTGGCTTCGGAGGCCAATACTCTGATCCGCTGAGCTACGGGCGCGTGCGCTGCGTGAGGACGCGCAGGATAGCAGACTTGCACGCTAAAATCATATTCTTACCTTCAAACAAGACCGACTCCCAGTGAGCCCGCACGACTCGCATTCCTCGTTCATCCAGACACCGCAGCAGCTGATCGTCGTCATCCTGCTCGCGTTTCTCGTTCCGGTTATCGGCATCGTGCTGATCGTGCAGCTGGTCACGAGCGCGCCGCACGCCGATCCCGCTGCGCTCGCGCCGGAAGCTGTGGCCGAACGGATCCAGCCGGTGGGCCATGTGGAGTTCGGCGGCGGCGGCGCCGCGGGGGCCGCAGGCACGCGCAGCGGCGAAGAGGTCGTGAAGACCGTGTGCTCGACCTGCCACCAGGCCGGCGTGGCCGGCGCGCCGAAGATCGGTGACAAGGCGGCATGGGCGCCGCGCATCAAGCAGGGGTTCCAGACGCTCGTCCAGTCGGCGCTCAAGGGCAAGGGCGCGATGCCGCCGAAGGGCGGCAATCCCTCACTCAGCGACGAGGAAGTGGCGCGCGCAGTGGCGTTCCTCGCGAACCAGGGCGGCGCCCACTTCAAGGAGCCGGCGGCAAAGCCCGCCGCGCAATCGCAGAAGGCACAGGCGCCGCCGCCCGCCCCGCCGGCGGCGGCGCCGGCGAGCGCCGGCGAAGGGAAGAAGGTCTTCGACTCCACCTGCATGGCCTGCCACGCCACGGGCGTCGCCGGCGCGCCGAAGCTCGGCGACAAGGCGGCCTGGGCGCCGCGCATCCCGCAGGGCCTCGACACGCTCGTGCAGCACGCCCTCCAGGGCAAGAACGCGATGCCGCCGAAGGGCGGCAATGCCAGCCTGTCGGATGCGCAGGTGCGCGCCGCCGTCGAGTTCATGGTGTCGCAGGCGAAGTAGTTGCAGCTCCTCTTCGTCATCGACCCGCCGGAGTCGCTCAAGGCGTACAAGGACTCGAGCGTGGCGATGATGCGCGCGGCGCAGAAGCGCGCGCACAGCGTCTCGGTTTGCGAGGTGCAGGAACTGCACTGGGCGAAGGGGCGGGTGTCGGCAGCCGCGCGTCGTCTCCACCTGAGCGACGACGACGAGGACTGGTATCGCAGCGACGCGCCGCAGGTCCGGCGGCTCGCCGAGTTCGACGCGGTGCTGATGCGCAAGGACCCGCCGTTCGACCTCGAGTACGTCGCGAGCACCTGGCTCCTCTCGGCGGCGACACGCGAAGGCGCGCGCGTGTTCAACGCGCCGGACGCGATCCGCGACCACAACGAGAAGCTGGCGATCGCGGAGTTCCCGCAGTTCGTCACGCCAACGCTCGTGTCCCGCGAGCCGCAGCGCCTGCAGGCCTTCATCGACGAGCAGCGCGATGTGGTCGTGAAGCGCCTCGACGTGATGGGCGGCGAGAACATCTTTCGCGTGCGCGCCGACGACCCGAACCGCAACGTGATCGTCGAGGTCATGTCGCAGGCCGGCGCGCGCACCGTCATGGCGCAGCGCTACATCGCGGAAATCGTGCAAGGCGACCGGCGCGTGCTGCTGATCGACGGCGAGGTCGTGCCCTACTGCCTGGCGCGCATTCCCCGGCCGGGCGAGTGGCGCGGCAACCTGGCCGCCGGCGCGCGCGGCGAGGCGCAGCCGCTCAACGCGCGGCACCGGGAGATCGCCGCCGCGATCGGTCCGCGGCTCGCGCAGCGGGGACTGCTGCTGGTGGGCCTCGACGTGATCGGCGATTGGGTCACCGAGATCAACGTCACCAGCCCCACCGGCTTTCGCGAGATCGCCGATCAGACCGGCCATGACGTCGCCGGCCGGTTCCTGGAAGCCATCGAGAAGAAGACGCGATGATCGGCGTCCTTATCGTCACGCACGGCGAGATCGGCACCTCGCTCCTTGCGAGCGCAGCGCAGATTCTCGACGCCGCCCAGGCGCAGGTGGCGACGCTGTCGGTCTGGCGCCAGGACGACCCGGACGACCTCGTGCTGCGCGCACGCGAGCTGCTCGAGCGCATCGACGGCGGCGAAGGCGTGCTCGTGCTCACCGACATCTTCGGCGCCACGCCCGGCAACGTCGTGTCGCGCCTGCTCGAGGACGGGCACGTCGAGGGCGTATCCGGCGTGTCGCTGCCGATGCTGCTGCGCGTGCTCACCGGGCGCGCCAAGAAGGGCAACCTCGGCGCGGCGGTGCAGCGCGCCCTCTCCGGCGGCGCCGAAGGCGTGGTGCACATGAACGCCGACCGCTGCCTCGACGACGACTAGCCGTGGCGAGCGCCGACGCCGAGATCGTCAACAAGCTGGGGCTGCACGCGCGCGCGGCGGCGAAGCTCACCCACGTCGCGAGCGGCTTTCAGAGCGAGATCTGGCTCTCGCGCAGCGGCCGGCGCGTCAATGCAAAGAGCATCATGGGCGTCATGATGCTCGCCGCCGGCAAGGGCAGCACGGTGCGCATCGACGCCGAAGGCCCGGATGCCGATGCCGCGCTCAACGCGCTGACGAGGCTGATCGCGGAGCGATTCGGCGAGGGCGAGTAGGTGAATTTCGTTCTGCACGGCTACCCGGTCTCGAGCGGCATCACCATCGGCTACGCGCACCTCGTCTCCACCGCGCGCCTGGAAGTCGCGCATTACGAGGTGCCGGCGAGCGCAGTCGACGCCGAGATCGAGCGCTTCGACGAGGCAATGCGCAGCGCGCGCGACGAGCTCGAGGACCTGAAGTCGCACATCCCGGCCGACGCGCCGTCCGAGTTCGAGGCTTTCCTCAATCTGCACCGCATGATCCTCAACGACTCGGCCCTCTCCGACGCGCCGCGCGAGGTGATCCGCACGCGCCACGCCAACGCCGAGTGGGCGCTGGTGCAGCAGATGGAGCGCCTGGTCGAGCGCTTCGAGGAGATCGACGACCCCTATCTGCGCGAGCGCAAGGCCGACGTCCAGCAGGCGGTCGAGCGCGTGCTAAAGGCGCTGATGGGCGGGCAGTCGCTCGCCGCGCCGGCGGTCTCGGAGGAGCAGAAGCTGATCGTCGTCGCGCACGACCTCTCGCCGGCCGACATGATCCTCTTCAAGCGCCATCGCTACGGCGGCTTCGTCACCGACGTCGGCGGCGTCACCTCGCACACCGCCATCGTCGCGCGCTCGCTCGCCATTCCGGCGATCGTCGGCCTGCACCACGCGCGCCAGACGATCAGCGAAGGCGAGCTGCTTATCGTCGACGGCGAGCACGGCCTGCTCGTCGTCAACCCCGATCCGGTCGTGCTCGCGGAATACCGCGGCCGCCAGACCGAGATCCGGAAGGCGCGCCAGCGGCTGAAGCGCCTGAAGACGACGCGCGCGACCACCTCCGACGGCACGCCGGTGGAGCTCTACGCCAACATCGAGCTGCCGCAGGACATGGCCGAGGTCCTCGACGCCGGCGCCGAGGGGGTGGGGCTGTTTCGCACCGAGTTCATGTTCCTCAACCGCAAGGAGCTGCCGGGGGAAGACGAGCAGTTCGAGGCCTACCGCCAGGTCGCCCAGGCCATGCAAGGCCGTCCGGTGGTGCTGCGCACCCTCGACGTCGGCGCCGACAAGGCGATCAACGGCGACGGCACGGTGATCACCAATCCGGCCATGGGGCTGCGCGCGATCCGCTTCTGCCTCGCCGAGCCGCAGATGTTCCTCACGCAGCTGCGCGCGATCCTGCGCGCCTCGCACTATGGCAAGGTGAAGATCCTGCTGCCCATGGTGGCGCACGCGCACGAGATCGATCAGACGCTCGCCCTCATCACGCAGGCGAAGCAGCAGCTCGACGACCGCGGCCAGCCGTTCGACCGCGCCATCGAGACCGGCGGGATGATCGAGATCCCGGCGGCGGCGCTCGCCCTGCCGATCTTCATGCGGCGGCTGCAGTTCCTGTCGATCGGCACGAACGACCTCATTCAGTACACGCTCGCCATCGACCGCACCGACGACGCGGTCGCGCATCTCTACGATCCGCTGCATCCGGCGGTGCTGACGCTCGTCGCCAACACGATACAGACTGCGACTCGGGGAGGAATGCCCGTCGCCGTATGCGGCGAGATGGCGGGCGACCTGCAGCTCACGCGCCTGCTGCTCGGACTCGGCCTGCGCAACTTCTCGATGCACCCGTCGCAGCTCCCGCCGATCAAGGAGCGCATCCTCAGCACGCATCTGGGCGAAGTGCAGGCGCTCGCGCAGCGCGTGCTGCGCACCACCGACCCGGTGAAGACCCGCGAGCTGCTCGCCGAGCTGAACGGCTGAATTTATGATCTGTTCATGAGCGGCCCGCTTGCCGGCGTGCGCGTCCTCGACCTCACCACCGTGGTGATGGGGCCCTACGCGACGCAGATCCTCGGCGACTTCGGCGCCGAGGTCATCAAGGTCGAGCCGCCGGGCGGCGACGTGATGCGCTACGCCTGGCCTTTCCGCCACCCGGGCATGGGGCATATCTTCCTCAACGCCAACCGCAACAAGCGCTCCGTGCTGCTCGATCTCAAGCAGCCGGCGGCGCGCGACGCGTGCCTCGCCATCGCCCGGACCTGCGACGTGCTCGTGTACAACATCCGCCCGCAGGCGATGGCGCGGCTCGGTCTCTCGTACGAACAGGTGAGAAAAGAAAACGCAAAGATCATTTATGTCGGCTGCTTCGGCTACAGCCAGCGCGGCCCTTACGCGGCAAAGGCGGCCTATGACGACCTCATCCAGGGCGCAGCGGGCCTGCCGGCGCTGCTGAAGCAGCAAGGCGCCGAGACGCCGCGCTACGCGCCGATCATCGTCGCCGACCGCTCGGTAGGCCAGCAAGTCGCGAGCGCGGTGAGCGCGGCGCTGTATTTCCGGGAGAAGACGGGCCAGGGCCAGCGGGTCGACGTGCCTATGTTCGAGCACCTCCTGCAGATCGTTCTGGGCGAGCACCTGGGCGGCTACACCTTCGAGCCGAAGCTCGGCGATGCGGGGTATGCGCGCATGCTGGCTCCCGACCGGCGGCCTTACCAGACGCAGGACGGCTACGTCTGCGCGCTCATCTACAACGACAAGCAGTGGCAGGCCTTCTTCTCGGTCATCGGCAGGCCTGACATGCTACGGCTGCCGGAGTACGCGACGCAGGAGGCGCGCAGCCGCAACTACGGAAAAGCGTACGCCTTCGTGGCGGAGGAGATGAAGCAGCGCACCACGGCGGAATGGATCGACGCGCTGGAACGAGCCGACATCCCAGTGCAGCGCATGAACACGCTGGAGGACATCGTCGCCGACCCCCACCTCGCGGCGACCGGCTATTTCCGCACCGTCGAGCATCCGAGCGAGGGCGCCATCCGCTCGATGGCGGTGCCCTCGGAATGGTCGGCGTCGCCGCCCGAGTACCGCCGCCACGCGCCGCGCCTCGGCGAGCACACCGCGGAAGTCCTGCGCGAGGTCGGGCTGGCGCAGGAAAAGATCGACCTGCTGACGAAGTCGA
>DASQYN010000239.1:0-4673 GCA_035639215.1 Burkholderiales bacterium | reverse complement strand
GGGCGGTGGCTACCACTAAACGCCGCTCGCGCGGCACGGAAGAGGAACCACGCGTGAAGAGCATACCCGCCTCTGAAGCGCTGCTCGACGCGGCGGTCGAATCCACCTTCCCGGCAAGCGACCCCATCGCGGTCGATCACGCCTTCAAAGCGGCTCGCGAGCGCGAGAATCGCGTGGCTGCCGACGACGCAGCCGCTTAGTCGACCTCGACGGTCAGGCGCGCATCGAAGGCGGCGTTCTCGTTCACGCCGTCCTTGGCGTAGCCGCGCGGATTGCAGAGCACGCGCGCGCCGTTTACGGTGTAGTCGAAGCTGTCGTGCGTGTGGCCGTGGATCCAGAGCTGGGCGCGGCGGCCGTCGATCAGGCGCTCCGCGTCGGAAACGAAGCAGGCGTTGAGGGGCGACCCGGCGAAGCGCGGATGCACGCTCTTTGGCGAAGGGGCGTGGTGCGTGATCACGACGGTCGGTCCGTCGTGCGGCTCGGCGAGCCGCGCCTCGAGCCAGGCGGCGTGGCGCGCGAAGAGCGCCGCCGAGGCCTGCGGCGTGAACGGCTCGCCGCCCATGCGCACGACGCTGAAATCGCGCATGAAGCGCTGGGCCTCCGCCACCGCCGCGGCGCGTGCCTCGCCTTCGCCGAGGACCGCGAAGTCGGTCCACAGCGTCGCGCCGAGAAAGCGCACGCTATCGACGACCAGCTCGTCGCAGTCGAGGACGCGAACGCGGGTTGCGGCGCTCAGGCGCTTCAGCTCATCGCTCGTCGCCTCGATGCTGCCGCCGTAGAACTCGTGGTTGCCGGCGACGTAGAGCACGGGCTTCGCGATGCGCGACGCCCAGGCGATGGCGCGCGCCGGCCGGGCGATGTCGCCCGCGAGCACGACGAGGTCGGCATCGCTCTCGGGGACCGGCAGCTCGCCCTGGCTGAGGTGCAGGTCGGAGAGGACGTTGAGCTTCATCGGGCGATGTTAATGTGCTATGGTCGACGCATGAGCGCGAACCGCCCGATTCCCGCCTGCCGCGTTTGCCTGGCCGGCCAGCTGGCGCGCGTTCTGCGCATTCCGGGAACTCTCGCCTGTCCTGGCGTTAGCCGGTAGCGGTTTCCTGCCGTGCAATGCGCGGCCCGCTGCCGGCCCCTTCCGAAACGGATCCCTCTTTTCGAAAGGAGTCGCCATGGACAACTACGGCTATCTGCATCTGCCGATCGAGCAGGTCGTTCGGCGCACCGACACGCGCTTCCAGATCGGCTTCGCCACCGAGGCGAAGGAGCTTTTCCCGGACAACGAAGAGTACGTCGTCAACGGCTCGCGCGCGGGGCTGCACATCCTCGGCAAGAACGAGGAGGCGCTCGCGCTGCCGGTGGAGATCCTGCGCGAGGTCTACGGCCCGCGCGTCGAGGTCGAGACGCCGCGCGTGCGCCTGATCGGCGGCGTGCAGCTCCAGGAGCCGGTGATGCACGTGCGCGTCAGCCTGGAGAAGCGCTTCGCCGAGGCGGTGAAGGCGGCGATGCAACGCCGCGGCGCCGCGCTCGCCGAGGAGTACTCGCGTGCGAACTGTTGCGTGCTGCGCTACGAGGCGCCGCTCGCGCTGCTGCTCGGGCTTCCGCCGGAGCTTGATGCGCTCACCGGCGGCCGCGCGAAGCACTGGACCGCGCTCAGCCACTACGCGATCGTCACCGGCGGGCCGGGAGGGCACGCGGCATGAATAGGGAACGTTTATTGCGCTGCGCGGTCTCATCGAGCATGGCGACGCTACGCTTCCAACAAACGCGCTCGCCGGGCACGCTCGACTTTCTCCCGCCTGCCCGGTAGCGCAGCCGCCCGCGCTTAGACGCGCGGGCCGCATGCTGCCGGGACCTTCGCCCTTTCATTCAACTTCTCACGCCTGGAGGCGAGGATGGCTTACGTAAACGATCTGGTGATTTCGAAACGGGACGCCGAGGCGCTCGCGCGTCTCGCTGCTGCGGGCGCCGAAGGGCTCGCCGATGTGATGCTCGAGGCGCGCTTCGTCGCCGACCACGAAGCGCCGGCCGACGGGGTCGGCCTGCATTCGCGCGTCACGTATGCCGAGGAGCACGGCGCGGCCTCGCGCACCGTCGTGCTCGTCGCGCCGGAAGACGCCGACGCCGCGATCGGGCGCATCTCGGTGCTCTCGCCGATCGGCCTCGCGCTGATCGGCCGGCGCCGCGGCGCCCTCACCGAGGCGGTGCTGCCGAACGGCCGGCGGCTCAGTCTGCGCGTTCTCGACGTGGCTCGTCCGCGTCCCGCCGCAGCGCGGCGCGGACGAGCAGAAGATAGGTCACCGGCGTGGTGAGGAAGACGAAGACGGCGATCGCGATCTCGTGCAGCACCGGGCCGCCCTTGAGCGCCGAGAAGTGCAGCATCGAGCCGATCAGCACCAGCGCGGCGCCGAGCGTCGCGCCCATCGTCGGAGGATGCACGCGCTCGTAGAAGGTGGGCAGCCTGAGCAGGCCGAGCGAGCCGGTGAAGGCGAGCGCCGCGCCGAGGACGATGAGGAGCGCCGCCGCGGTGCTCATTCGATCACCTCGCCGCGCAGCAGGAACTTGGCCAGCGCCGCGGTCGAGACGAAGCCGAGCGCGGCGATGACCAGCGCCGCCTCGAAATAGAGGCTGCTGCCGGTGCGAACGCCGAAGGCCAGCACGAGCAGCATGGCGTTCACGTACAGCGTGTCGAGGGCGAGCACGCGGTCCTGCGCGCGTGGCCCGCGCAGCAGGCGTATCGCGGCAAAGAGCATCGCGAGGCCGAGCAATGTCTCGGCGACGGCGAGGGCGGCGGGGAAGAAGGAGGCGGTCATGGGAAGATCTCCAGGATGCGGCGCTCGTAGCGCTCCTTGAACTGGCGGACCCACGCTGCGTCGTCGATCAGGTCGAGCACGTGGATGGTGACGACGTTGCGCTCGGCGTCGTAACCCGCCCAGCTCGTCCCGGGCGTGGCGGTGACGATGCAGGCGAGCGTGGCGAGGGCCGCCGGATGGCGCGCTTCGAGCGGCAGGGCGAGGAATCCGGCGTGGCGTCCGTGCACTCGCGGGTCGAGCACGATGCGCGCCACGGCGATGTTCGAGCGCACGATGTCGACGAGCACCAGCCACGCGAGCTCGAGCGCCGGCCTGAGTCGCCGCTTCGCCCGTCCGCGCGGCGGCTCAAGCCTGGCGAGGAGCAGCCCGCCGACCGCGCCGAGAACCGCGCCGAGCAGCCAGTCGATCGGCGTCACGCTGCCTTCGAGCACCAGCCAGAGCGCAGCCAGGCCGAGCGAGACGAGCGGATAGGGAAGCCAGCGCTTCATGGCCTGCGCAACGTTTCTCCGATATAGGCGGCCGGCGAGTGCAGCGCACTCGCGGCCTCGCCGGTGTAGCGCATGGCCGGGCCGGCCGCGACGGTGAGCGCGAAGCAGGCGGCGAGCAGCGCCGCGACCGGCGCCATCTCGATGAGGCGCACGCGCGGCACGGTGCGGTTCTCCGCCGCCCAGAACACCCGCACGCCGGCGCGGCCGAAGCCGATCACCGCGGCGAGGCCGGACACCATGAGCAGGGCGGCGAAGGTCCAGGCCGCGCCGCCGACCTCGCCCTGGAGCAGCGCGGCGAGGATCGCAAACTTGGCGACGAAGCCGGCGAGCGGCGGCAGCCCGGCGACGAGCAGCGCGGCGCAGGCAAAGGCGAGGCCGAGGAGCGCCATTGCGGCCGGGATGACGACGCCGGCTTCTTCCTCGGGCGCCTCGTCCTCTTCCGTGCCGGTCAGGCCGAACGCATCCGCCGTTACGGCGAGGATGTCGGCGCCCGGCTCGCGTGCGCGGCCCACCAGCTCGATCAGCAGGAAGAGCGCGGCGATGCCGAGGGTCGAGGCCACCAAGTAGTAGATCGCTGCGGCGCTCGCCGCCGCCCCGCCGAGGGCGGTGGCGGCGAGGAGGGTGCCCGAGGAGACGAAAAGGCTGGCCGCGGCGAGCCGGCCGAGCTGCGGCGAGGCGAGCACGCCGAGGATGCCGAAGGCGAGCGTCGCCATGCCGCCGTAGGCGAGGAAGGTGCCGTCGGGGCTGCCGCCGAAAACCACCAGCCATACGCGCATCACCGCGTAGATGCCGACCTTGCTCAGGATCGAGAAGAGCGAGGCGCACGGCGCGGCGGCCGCGGCGTAGGTCTCGGGCAGCCAGAAGCCGAGCGGCCACATCCCGGCCTTGACGAGAAAGGCGAGGCCGAGCATCCCGGCGCCGATCTCGAGCAGCGCCCGGTCGGAGGGCGCGATCCCGGGCAGCCGCATGGCGAGGTCGGCCATGTTGAGCGTGCCGGCAATGCCGTAGAGCAGGCTCACGCCGACCAGGAAGAGCAGCGACGCCGCCAGGTTGATGGCGATGTAGTGCAGGCTCGCCCGCACGCGCGGCGCGCCCGAGCCGTGCAGGGCGAGGCCGTAGGAGGCCGCGAGCAGCAGCTCGAAGAAGACGAACAGGTTGAAGAGATCGCCGGTGAGGAACGCGCCGTTCAGTCCGGCGAGCAGCAGCAGCACGAGCGAGTGGAAGTGCGGCCCGGCGCGGTCCCAGCGCGCGAGCGAGAAGACGAGGGCCGCCAGGCCGAGCAGCGAGGCGAGCAGCACCATCAGCGCGGAGAGGCGATCGGCGACGAGCACGATGCCGAAGGGGGCGGGCCAGCTGCCGAGGGGATAGACGTGCGTCG
>DASQYN010000238.1:0-2469 GCA_035639215.1 Burkholderiales bacterium | reverse complement strand
AAGGTGCCGAGCACCACGTCCTCGGAGCGCCACACGCCCTTCGCCGGCGGGTTCTCGTGCAGGTTGTGCGCGCCGCAGCGCCCGCCGCGGTGGAGCAGCGGCTTCACGCCAGAAACCGGCAGCGTGCCGATGCTCACCAGGTTCGTCTCGTCGCGCGCGTCGATCAGCCAGACGAGCTTCGGCCAGTCGGCGCCGTCCTTCTGCACGCATTCGTCGGTGACGAGCAGCAGGCCGCGCTCGAAGAGCGGCAGCACCGTGTGGTTGAAGCCGTTGTAGGGCGGCGAGTTGCTCCAGTGCGAGACGAGCTTCGGATGCGCCTTGTCGGAGATGTCGAGGATCATCACGCCGCCGTCGATGTAGCCGAGGTAGCAGCGGTCCGGACGCTGCGGATAGACGTTGGTGTTGTGGGCGCGGAAGCCGGCATCGAACTTCGCCGGCAGCCGGCGCGGCGGCGGCTCGCGGTCGCTCGTCATCGTGCCTGGCAGATGCCAGCGGCCCACTGCCGTGGGCTTCGCGGGGTTGCGCACGTCGACGATGCGGTAGATCTGGTCGTCCTTCGGGTTGCGCGGCGTCAGCTCCGGGTCGCCGCAGGACAGGTGCACGGTCTCGCCGTCCACGAACCACAGCTGGTGGCAGCCGCGCGAGGTCGGCCCGGAAGCGTCGAAGAACGAGACCGAGCGCGGCTTCTCCGGATTGCTGATGTCGAAGAGCTCGAAGCCCGCCGGCTTCATGCCCGGCGTGGAAACCTGGTAGGCGACCGCCATGAGGTCGCCGGAGGCTTCCAGCGAGTTCGAGCGCATCTTCTGATGCGGCAGATCGGTCTGCACGATCACCTTCGGCTTGCGCGGCTCGGTGACGTCGACGCCGGTGAAGTTCTTCGGCGCGCTCTCGTGCGCGAGCCACAGGATGCGGCGCTCGCCCTTGACCTGCAGCGACATGCCTTCGCCCATCCCGCCGTAGCCGTTGAGGGTGTGCTGCGCAAGCAGCTTCATTTCTCTTGCCATGGATCGCTCGTTAGCATCGGATAGTGGGTGACGCTTCCCGAGTACGGCGGGAAGGCCGCGAAATCAGCGCGCATCTTCGCACGCACCGGGGAAGCGAGGGCCGCCGCCAGCGCCGGCGGGCTGTCGAAGGCGACCTTGTTTCGCTGCAGCGAAGCGACGGTTTTCCAGGTCCGGGCCCCGTTGCGCCACGCGAGGGGTGCGTAGAGCTCGAGCTCGCGCAGTCCCGGCAGGCCGGCCATGATCGGCGCATGATGCGAGAGGTAATGCGCGTGCCAGGCATCCGGGTCCGCGGCCGGCCCGGCGTAAGCGACGAGATAGGTGCAGCGGCCGCGGCCGGGCTCCCGCACCGGGAGGGATCGCACGAGCATCGCTTCGCAGCTCGCGCCCGCCCCGAGCGCCTGCTCGAGAACCGGCAGCTGCGCCTCGAGCTCGGGCAGCGCGGCGAAGTAGAGCTGTGCCACCAGCCCGGGCGGCGCGCCGTCGTCGAGGTAGGGATCGCGCGCCTCGGCCGGAGTATGCAGCAGGTTCCTTTCACCCA
The DNA here is from genome assembly GCA_035639215.1 of Burkholderiales bacterium. GTDB lineage: Bacteria > Pseudomonadota > Gammaproteobacteria > Burkholderiales > SG8-39 > SCGC-AG-212-J23. The sequence continues at coordinate 927 of DASQYN010000238.1, read as the reverse complement.
CGCGCAGCTCGCGCAGGACGCGCGCGACGGCGCGGGCGTCCGCCCGAGCGAACGAAACGAAAAGGCAGAAGGACAAGGCGGGCCGTAACATACCGCCGTATGCGCATCCTTTCGACCTTGTTTCTCCTTTGCCTGTGGGCGGGCGGCGCGCTTGCCCAGGGCTGGCCGACGAAGCCGGTTCGCATCGTCGTCGCTTACCCGCCCGGCGGCGGCATCGACGTGATGGCGCGCCAGATCGGCGAGAAGCTGTCCGCGGCGTGGGGCCAGCCGGTCGTGATCGAGAACAAGGCGGGGGCGAACACCATCCTCGCCGCCGACACGGTGGCGAAGTCGCCGGCGGACGGCAGCACCGTGCTCATGACTACGGACGCCACCTTCTCCATCAATCCGCACCTCTATGCCAAGCTGCCGTACGACTGGCAGCGCGACTTCGCGCCGGTGACCATGCTGGTGCTGCTGCAGCAACTGCTGGTCGCCAATCCGAAGCTGCCGGTGAACAGCCTTGCCGATCTCATCGCCTACGCGAAGGAGAACCCGGGAACGGTGAACTATGCCTCCTACGGCAGCGGCAGCCAGCCGCATCTCGCCGGCGAGATGCTGAAGTACAAGGCGGGCATCGATCTCGTGCATGTCCCTTACAAGGGCATCTCGCTCGCGGTGCCCGCGGTGATCGCCGGCGAGGTGCAGCTCACTTTCGCCGGCATCGCCACCTCGATGGGTCCGCTCAAGGCGGGCCGCATCAAGGCGCTCGCGATCGGCGGCCGCGCCCGCTCGCCGCTCCTGCCCGAAGTGCCGACCTTCGCCGAGCTGGGCTATCCGGAGGTGCAGACGCACGCCTGGTTCGGGCTGTTCTTTCCCGCCGGCGCGCCGCCGCAGGCGATCGAGCGTCTCTACCGGGACACGAAGAAGATCCTGGCCGAGCCGGAG
>DASQYN010000237.1:0-9458 GCA_035639215.1 Burkholderiales bacterium | reverse complement strand
CGCGGCAGCGCTCGAAGACGAAATCACAGCGCTCGGCGAACCGGCAGCGCTCGAACGCCTGCGTGAGCGCCGGCACCTGCCCGCGGATCACCGCCAGCTCGCCCGAGCGGTGCTGCGGCGAAGGCAGCGCCGCGAAGAGCTTCTGCGAATAGGGGTGCTGCGGCGCGCGGAAGAACGCTTCCTTTTCGGCGAGCTCGACGATTTCGCCGGCATACATGACCGCCACGCGATGCGCCATCTTCGCGACGATGCCGAGATCGTGCGTGATGAGCAGCAGCGCCATGCCGCGCTCCGCTTGCAGCGTTTTCAGCAGGTCGAGGATCTGCGCCTGGATCGTCACGTCGAGCGCCGTGGTCGGCTCGTCGGCGATGAGCACCTCCGGCTCGACGGCGAGCGCGGCCGCGATCATGACGCGCTGCTTCTGGCCTCCCGACATCTGGAACGGATATTCATCGAAGCGGCGCTCGGGCTCGGAGATGCCCACCGCCTTCAGCAGCGCGACGGCCTTCGCTCGCGCTTGCGCGGCGGGGATCCGGCGGTGCCGTTCCACGACCTCGGCGATCTGCCGTCCGACCGTGAGCACCGGATTGAGCGCGGTGGAGGGCTCCTGGAAGATCATGGCCAGGCGCCGCCCGCGGACCGCGCGCATCGCCGCTTCCGGAAGCGCAAGCAGATCGAGATTCTCGAGCGCGACCCGCCCTGCGGCGATGCGCCCGGTTTCCGGCAGCAGCCGCATCAGCGAAAGCGCGGTCATCGACTTGCCGCAGCCCGACTCGCCGACGAGCGCGAAGCACTCGCCTTGCCGAAGCTCGAAGCTCACGCCGTCGACCGCGCGCACCCGGCCGCGGGGCGTATCGAGCACCGTCGCGAGGTTCTCGACCCGCAGGCTCAAGCGGGCACCGTGCCGACGCGCACGCGCGGGTCGAAGCCGTCGCGCACCGCGTCGGCGAAGAGGTTGGCCGCCAGGACGAGCAGCAACATGAACGCGAAGGCGGCGGCGAGCGACCACCACACGATGGGATCGCGACCCATCTCCAGGCGCGCCGCGTTGATCATCGTGCCGAAGCTGGTGGTCGCGGGATCGACGCCGACGCCCACGTACGAGAGCACCGCCTCGGCGAGCACGAGCCCGGAGAAGTCCATCACCAGCGAGATGATCACGATGTGCGCCACGTTCGGCAGGATGTGGCGCGCCAGGATCCGCGCGTCGGGGACGCCGAAGGCGTGTGCCGCCTGGATGAAGTCGAGCGTGGAGAGCTTCAACGCTTCACCGCGCAGAAGCCGGGTCAGGCCGGTCCAGCTCGTGAGGCCGAGGATCAGGCAAAGCATGAGCAGCCGGAAGTCCGCGCGGTGCGCCGCCGTCGGAAAGCTCTCGGCGTGGGTGTCGATGTAGACCTGCATCATCAGCACGGCAGCCGCGATGAGCAGCACGCCCGGGATCGAGTTGAGCGTGGTGTAGACATACTGGATCACGTCGTCGACCCAGCCCCGGAAATAGCCGGCGATGATGCCGAAAGCGATGCCGAACGGCAGCATGGTGAGCGTCGAGAGCGTGCCGATCACGAGCGCGGTGCGGATCGACTTGAGGGACTGGTAGAGCACGTCCTGCCCCACCTTGTCGGTGCCAAAGACGTGGTACTCGAAAGAAAGGACGTACAGCGGCAGCGCGACGGCGAGCAGGACGGCAAGCGCCCAGCCCGCCGCTTGCCACGGGATGTCGGGATAGCGGCGCCTTGCCGGGCGCATCGCGGCGTACGCCAGCCCGCCGAGCGCCAAGGCGATCGCCAGCCCGGCAGCGCCGCGCAGGGCGATATCGGCGCCCCGGTCCGCCTCGTCTCTGAGATGGCGGCCGCCGTAGGCAAGGCGAGGATAGTCGCGCACGGTGCTGCCCTCGGCCGTCTCGATCTGCTCCTTCGCGTAAAGCCGCGTCGCGAAGGGCGCCGAATAGGTCTTCTCGCGGTTGGCGCGCAGGTGCGAGAGCCCGGTGTCGAGCAGGGAAAGCACTTCGTTCGAATAAGCCGCGGTTCCCTCGAGACGCGGCCGGAAATGCAGCGAGTCCAGCAGGCCGACGAGCGCGAAGGCGGCGAGCACGACGAGCGAGGCTAGCGCCGCCCGGCTCTGCAGCACCCGGCGCCACGGCGCGGCGAGGTGGGCATGGCGGCGGCAGTACAGGAAGTACGCCGCCGCGGCGGCCACGAGCAGCCAAAGCAGCACGTCGGTGGCTAGGACGACCGGCATCTACTGGAAGCGGACCCTCGGGTCGACCAGCGTGTAGGACAGGTCGGTGAGGAGCAGCCCGACGATGTAGAGCACCGAGCCGAGAAATACCATCGCCCGCACCACCGCGAAGTCCTGCGCCTGGATGGCGTCGATCGTGTAGCTGCCGAGCCCCGGGATGCCGAAGAACGATTCCGAGATCAGGCTGCCGAGGAACAGCGTCGGGATCACCACCACCACGCCGGTGAGGATCGGGATCATCGCGTTCTTCAGCACATGGCGGAACATCACCGCGCTCTCCGCCAGGCCCTTGGCGCGCGCGGTGCGCACGTAATCGCGCGACAGCTCCTCGAGAAAGAGCGTCCGGTAGAGACGCGCCCCGGGGCCGAAGCTGGCGATGACGCCGATCACCACGGGCAGGGCGATGAACTTGGCGGCGCTCAGGCCGCCCGCGTAGCCGGAGATCGGCACGAGGTGCCACAGCTTGGAGGCGATGAATTGCCCGCCGATGATGTAGAACAGGCCGGAGATCGACATCATCGCCACGCACAGCGTCACGCCCCAGAAATCGAGATAGGTGGCGCGGAAGAAGGCGAGCAGCATGGCGAAGGCGATGTTCACCGCCAGGCCGGCCAGGAACACCGGCACCGCCAGCGCCAGGCTCGGCGCCATGCGCGTGCGAATCTCGCCCGCGATGTCGCGCCCGTCTTCCGCGGCGCCGAAGTCGAAGGCGAAAAGGCGCAGCGACTTCTGGAAGAAGATGGTCTGCGTCGCCCGGCCCATGCCCGCGGCGCGCGCGTTCCACAGCAGCGGCCTGTCGTAGCCGTGGTCGGCCTTCCATTTCTCGATCGCTTCGGGCGTCACGCGCTTGGTGCCGAGCTGCATGCGCGCCATGTCGTCCGGCGTGTTGACGACGAAGAAGAGCGTGAAGGTGATGAGATTCACCCCGATCAGGATCGGGATGGCGTACAGCACGCGGCGGACGATGTAGGCCAGCATCTAGCTCATGGCGCCGGACGCGCGGCCATGCGCTCGCGGCGCCGGTAGGAAAGAAACGCCGGCACCGCCGATACGAGGAGCAAGGCAAGGATGGCGAGCAGCGGCCACACCACCGGCCGGTTCCATTCGCGTCGCAGCGCCTCGCGCTTCGCCGCGTCGACCTTCACGTACTTCAGGTTGTTGCGCGCCATGTTGTTCGGCTTGTCGTTGCCGACCCAGGAATGCTGCAGCGTGTAGTCCTTGGGATGGATGCCCCAGATCCAGGGCGCGTCGCGGCGCACGATCTCCACCATGCGGTCGATGAGGCGCTGCCGCTCGGGGGAGTTCGGCATGTCTTTCACCTTCGCGAAGAGCGCGTCGTATTCCGGGTTCTCGTAGTTGGCGGCGTTCTCGCCCTGCGTCTTCACCTTGGACTGCGGCCCGTAGAGAAGGAACAGGAAGTTCTCCGGATCCGGGTAGTCGGCGTTCCAGCCGAGGCGGAAGATCTGCGTCGAGCCCTTGCGGATCTTCTCCTGGAAGCGGTTCCAGTCGGTGGTGCGGATCTCGAGCTGGATCGCGAGCTTCTCGAACTGCCGGCGGTACCAGTCGAACTGCGCCTTGTCGCCGGGCCCGCGCGCCACGGTGTCCAGATACAGGACCAGCGGCTGGCCGGTCTTCGCGTCGCGTCCGCCGGCGTAGCCGGCCTCCGCGAGAAGCCGGCGCGCTTCGTCGAGCGAGCGGCGCTCCGGGCGGCCGTTCTGCCAGCGATAGACCACCGGGTTGACGCCCTCGTGTCCGTCACGATAGCCGAAGATGCCGGGAGCGAGCGGTCCCTGCGCCGCGATGCCGCGGCCGTTGGCGAAGATCGAGATCTGCTCCTCGACGTCGAAGGCGATGGAGATCGCCTGGCGCAGCTTGCGCGAGCGTTCGGCCGCCGCTCCGCCCATCTGCCCGCCGACCACCGGATCGAGCCAGTTGAACGCTATATAGAACGTCGAGGTGGCCACCGACGTGCTGAGCCGGATGCCCTTGTGCTCCATTTCCGGCGTCACCGTGGCGTTGCCTTCCACCGCCACGCGCACCGCCTGGTCGAACTGATCGGAGCCGATGCCGGAGACGTCGTAATAGCCCTGCAGGAACTTGTTCCAGTACGGAATCGCTTCTTTCTCGCGGCTGAAGACGATGCGGTCGATGAAGGGCATGGTCTTGCCCGCGTCCTCGAGCAGGCCCGCCGCGCGATCCCCGGCCGCGCCTTCCGAGGGATACGGCTCGCCGCGGAAGTTCGGGTTGCGCTCAAGCTCCATGCGTGCGTTCGGGTTGTTCTGCGTCAGCATGTAGGGACCGGTGCCCACCGGCCACCAGTCGAGCGAAAAATTCTTATCCGCCATCCCGCGCTGCGCGAAAAACCGGTCGGCTTCCCAGGGCACCGGCGCGAAGAACGGCATCGCCAGCCAGTACACGAACTGCGGATAGCTGCCCTTGAGCACGATGCGAAAGGTGTGCGCGTCGACGCGCTGCACGCCTTCGAGGGGATAGTCGCGCAGGTCGAGCCACTCGCCGCGGTCGGCCTTCCTCAGGCGCGCGGCGTAGTCGTCGAGGCCGACGATGTACTGCGCCATCAGGCCGAAGATCGGCGAGTTGAGGCGCGGATGGGCGAGGCGCTTCACCTCGTAGATGTAATCGTCCGCAGTGAGCTCGCGCGTGCCGAGCGGCAGCGCGTACGGCGTCTTCAACGCCGCAATCTTCTCGGGCGCGAGCGACCGGTTCTCGGGGACGAAAGCGGGATGCGGCTGGTAGCGAACGCCCGGCCGGATGCGGATCTCGTAGACCGTTCGCCGGCCGCCGTCGATAGGCTGCGGCTTCGGTACCTCGAGCGCCGTGAGCGGTACGAGCTCGTACGGGCGCTTCAGGTAGTGATACTGCAGCGGCGGCTCGTACACCTGCTGGATGAACTGCGACTCGTCCTCGGTGTAGGACTGCACCGGGTCGAGATGCTTCGGCCGCTCGACGAACGCGCTGTAGAAGATGTTCCCGCCGCGCTCCGAAGCCGGGTAAGGATCGTTCCAGACGTCGCTGCAGCCGGCGACAAAAGCGAGCGCGATCAGGAGGATGCGCACGCGCCAAGTATAATCGCGCGATGCCCATCCTCGCCGGAAAGAAGATCCTCGTCACGGGCCTGCTCAGCAATCGCTCGATCGCCTTCGGCATCGCCGCCGTGGCGCGCCGCGAAGGCGCGACGATCGCCCTCACCTATCAGAACGACCGCTTCAGGGATCGCGCCGAGCAGATGGGGCGCGAGCTCGGCGCCGCGCTCGCCCTGCCCTGCGACGTGACCAGCGACGCGGAGATCGCCGCGCTCTTCGACGAGCTGAAAAAGAAATGGGACGGCCTCGACGGCCTGGTGCACGCCCTCGCCTTCGCGCCGCGCGAGGCGATTGCCGGCGATTTCCTGGAAGGGCTCTCGCGCGAGGCGTTCCGCCAGGCGCACGACATCTCGTCCTACAGCTTCCCGGCGCTCGCCAAGGCGGCGCTGCCGCTCATGCAGGGGCGCAAGGCCTCGCTCCTGACCCTCACCTACCTCGGCGCCGAGCGCGTCGTGCCCAACTACAACACCATGGGCCTCGCCAAGGCGAGCCTCGAAGCCTCGGTGCGCTACCTGGCGGCGAGCCTCGGGCCACAGGGCATCCGGGTGAACGGCATCTCCGCCGGCCCGATCAAGACGCTCGCCGCCGCCGGCATCGGCGGCTTCGGCAAGATCCTGAAGTTCGTCGAGGAGCACGCGCCGTTGCGGCGCAACGTGACGACCGAGGACGTCGGCAACGCGGCTGCCTTCCTCCTCTCCGACATGGCCGCCGCGGTGACCGGCGAGATCCTCTACGTCGACGCGGGCTTCAGCCACGTCGTCGCGGGCATCGGCGCGGGGGCTACTGCTTCTTCTCCAGGTTAGCCGAGTTGATCGAGATGTCGGCGCGGCCCTTGAGGCTCGCCACGTAGGATTCGTAGTCGGCGCTGCCGAGCGCCTGCGCGGTCTGCGCCACGAGCTGCTTGGCGTCGCCCTGCGGCGCCACCTCCGTCACCTTCGAGATGCGGATGAGCACGTAGCCGTCGCTGACCGGCAGCCCGACGTAAGCCGGAAGCTTCGACACGTCCGCGGCGACGACCTGGCGCAGCGCCTCGGCCGGCAGGCCCTGCGCATCGCGCCGCGACACCTCGCGCGGCGCGCTCCAGGTCACCGGGTTGCCGCCCTTGCGCAGCTCGGCGAGCTTCGCTTCGCCGTCCTTGTGGGCAAGCGCCACCGCTTCGCTCTGGCGGAGCTGCGCGGCGATATCGTCCTTCACCTCGGCGAGCTCGCGCTGCCGCGCGGCCTGGTGCTCCACGACGCGCGCGGCGACCAGCGTGTTGGGCGCCACCTCGATCGCGTCGGTGTTGCGCTTCTTCTCGATGGCGTCGGCGGAGAAGAGCGCGGCGAGCAGCTTGGGGTTGTCGAGCGCGCCGAGCTCCTGGTGGCGTCCGCGCTCGATCCAGTCCGTGCTCTGCACCGGCAGCTTGTAGCGCTCGGCCACCGGCGCCAGGCTGTCGGGCTGCTCGTAGACCATATTGCTGAAGCTCTCCGCGACCTCGGCGAACTTCTTCGCGCCCTTCTGCTGCGCGAGCTCGTCGGCGAGCTCCTTGCGCACCTCGGCGAGCGGCCTGGCCTTCGCCGCCTGCACGCCGGTGACGCGCACCACGTGGTAGCCGAACTCGCTCTGCACGATGCGCGTCTCGCCCTGCTTCATCTCGAACACCGCGTCCTCGAAGGGCTTCACCATCATGCCGCGGCCGAACCAGCCGAGGTCGCCGCCCTTCGCGGCGGAGCCGGGATCCTGCGATTCCTTCTTCGCCAGCTCGGCGAAGCGCGCGGGATTCTTCTTCGCCTCGGCGAGGAGCTTTTCCGCCTCCGGCTTGCTCTTGACCAGGATATGGCTCGCGCGGCGCTGCTCCTCGACCTTGAATTGCGCGGCGCGCGCGTCGTAGGCCGCCTGCAGCTCCGCGTCGCTGACCGGCTCCTGCCGCGCGAGCGCCTGGGCCGAGAGCACGACGTACTGCGCGCGCACGCGCTCGGGCGTGCGGAACTCGTCCTTGTGCGCCTCGTAGTATTCCTTGACCTTCGCGTCGCCGATCTTCACCTGGGGAAGGAACTGCTGCGCTGCGATGCGCGCCTGCTCGACCGAGCGCTTCTGCGCCTGGATCTCGGCGATCCGTGCCGCCACCACCTGCGGGACGATGGCGGTGTTCGCCACGGCGCGCCCGAGGCGCGCCATCGGCAGCTCGGTCTGCAGCTGCGCCACGTTCTGCGCGTCGCTCAGGCCGCGCTGCTGCAGGAAGGCGGCGTAGAGCGCCGGCGAGAACTTGCCGTTCTCCTGGAACTCCGGCGCCTGGGTAATCGCGTCGATCACCGCCTGCTTGCCGATGAAGAGGTGCCGCTTCGCCGCTTCGGCGAACACGACGCGCTGCGAAACCATCTGCTCGAGCACCGCGCGGCGCGCCTCCGGCGTGTCGAGCGCCGCCGGGTCGATCTGGCCGCGGAACATGCGCCGCAGGCTCTCCTGCTGCGCGCGCAGCTGCTCGGCGAACTCGCGGGCGGAGATGTCGTAGCCGTTCACGCTCGCAACGTCGTCGCGCCCGCCGGCATAACGCGTATAGGACTCGATGCCCCACACCGCGAAGGTGATGGCGATCAGGCTGAGGATGATCTGCGCTACGCGCCGGTGCTTCTGGACGAAATCGAACATGGAAGGAACCGAGGGAGGGCGACGATTTTATCAGCCCGGCCTCGCGCCCGTATGAAGCGTCGGCCGCCTTAACCGCTCGGCTTGTCGGGGCTCCTGCCGCGCAGGCGCCGGAACGTCTCCTCGAGCGCGGCATGCTCTCGCGCCAGCTGGCGCTGCCTTTCGGCGAGCTTCTCCAGCTGTTCCCTGAGGTGCTTGTTCGTCGCGCGCAACGCCTCGTTTTCGAGCTGCAGGCGCTCGACTTCCGGCGGCGAGAGCGGTTTCGGCGGTTCGGTTCCCATGCCCGGTGAGGCTACACCGACCGGTGGGCGAGGAGGTGGCGGAGCGGACGGGACTCGAACCCGCGACCCCCGGCGTGACAGGCCGGTATTCTAACCAACTGAACTACCGCTCCTTCTGACTGCACTTTCTGGCGCCACTCCGCCGCGATTTAGCGGCGGGTACACGGTTTTCTGGTGGGCGCTGTAGGGGTCGAACCTACGACATCTGCCTTGTAAGGGCAGCGCTCTACCGCTGAGCTAAGCGCCCTACAGCGTCTGCATTACAAGCGAGAAGTTCGCTCGTAAAAATTAGGGGCGCTAGTTTATCGCGTCCTTCAGGGCCTTGCCAGCGCGGAACTTCGGCAACTTGGCCGCCTTGATCTCCACCGCTTCGCCGGTCTTCGGGTTGCGGCCGGTGCGCGCGGCGCGGTTGCCGGCGTAGAAAGTACCGAAGCCGACCAGGGTCACGTCCTCGCCCTTGCGCAGGCTGACCTTGACCGCGTTCACCATCGCGTCGAGCGAGCGCTCGGCGGCCGATTTGGAAATCTCGGCCGCCTGAGCGATCTGCTCGATGAGGTCGGCTTTATTCAATCAGTGCGTGGTGACCGCGCCGGTCTGGTCGTCGGGCTTCGGTGGAATCGGCGCCGACTCGTCCGCCTCGGGCAGCGGCTCGGGCTGGCGCTCGAGGGCGATCTCGAGCACCTTGTCGATCCACTTCACCGGGACGATCTCGAGCTTGTTCTTGATGTTGTCCGGGATGTCGACCAGGTCCTTCACGTTCTCTTCCGGGATCAGCACGGTCTTGATGCCGCCGCGGTGCGCGGCGAGCAGCTTTTCCTTCAGCCCGCCGATCTGCAGCACCTCGCCGCGCAGCGTGATCTCGCCGGTCATGGCGACGTCGGAGCGCACCGGGATGCCGGACAGCACCGACGTCATCGCCGTGACGATGCCGATGCCGGCGCTCGGCCCGTCCTTCGGCGTCGCGCCCTCGGGCAGGTGGATGTGGATGTCGTTCTTCTGATAGAAGTCCTCTTTCACCCCGAGCTTGCGCGAGCGGGCGCGCACCACGGAGAGCGCGGCCTGGATTGACTCCTGCATCACGTCGCCGAGCTTGCCCGTGGACGTCGTCTTCCCCTTGCCCGGCAGCGCGACCGATTCGATCGTCAGCAAATCGCCGCCGACCTCGGTCCACGCGAGGCCGGTCACCTGGCCGACCTGGTTCTTGCGCTCCGCG